>CACYEE010000094.1 GCA_902773415.1 uncultured Actinomyces sp. | reverse complement strand
GAAGAGGACTGACACATGATCGACGAAACCCTCCTCGAAGCAGAGGACAAGATGGACAAGGCCATCGAGGTGGCCAAGAACGACTTCGCGAACATCCGTTCGGGCCGGGCCAACGCCGGAATGTTCAACGATATTCTCGTTGACTACTACGGTGCTCCAACGCCGCTGCAGCAGCTTGGCTCCATCGGCATCCCCGATGCCCGCACCGTGCTCATCACCCCCTACGACCGCGGTGCCATGCAGGCCATCGACAAGGCCCTGCGCGAGTCCGACCTCGGCGTCAACCCCGTTGACGACGGAGCCGTCATCCGCGTCGTCATGCCGGCCCTGACCGAGGAGCGCCGCAAGGACTACGTCAAGATTGCGCGCACCAAGGCCGAGGATGCGCGAGTGTCGCTGCGCGGCGTTCTCCGCAAGGCCAAGGATGCCCTCGACAAGATCAAGAAGGACGGCGAAGCCGGCGAGGACGACGTCAAGCGCGCGATCGACCAGCTCGACTCCATGACGAAGAAGCATGTCGAGCAGGTCGATTTGCTCCTTGAAGGCAAGGAAAAGGAACTTCTCGAAGTCTGACCGGCTTCGGGCTGGCCCCGTGACTATCCAGGAACTCCGGGCGCGCCTGGCGCCCCACCCGCCGAAACCGCCCGCGCTTTCGACCTCGAAGGCCGGGCGGGACCTTGCCAAGGCCGTGCCGACCGCGGTTGTCGCGCTTGCGCTTGTCGCAGTCTCGGTGCTTTGGCATGTCGAGCTGTTTGTCGCGTTGATTGCCGTCGCGCTCCTCATCGGCCTGTGGGAGGCTGCCGGTGCCTTCATGGTCAAGGGAATCCGCATCCCGCTCGTGCCGGCCGGCATCGGAACCGTTGCGATGGTGGCATCCACCTGGATTTGGGGCCTGCCTGCCGGATTTCTCGTTTTCATGGCAACGGCTGCCGCCGCATACTTCTGGCGTGTGCACGATGGTTCGCGCGGGGCTCCCCGGGATGCCGTCGCCGGAATCTTCGCCCTTGGATGGATTTCCCTGCTCGGGTGCTTCGCCGTTGCGCTTTCCGGCCTTGATGATGCTCCGTGGCTCATCGCCCTTCTGGTTCTGCTGCCGGTGGCTTCCGACACGGGCGGCTGGATGGCGGGGGTGCTGTTCGGCAAGCATCCGATGGCGCCGACGATTTCCCCGAAGAAGTCCTGGGAAGGCTTCGCCGGGTCGATTGCCCTCGCAATCGTTGCGGCGCTGCTGATTCTCACGTTGCTGCTCGGCCGACCCTGGCATGTGGCGACTCTGTTCGCCGTGCTTGCCGTGGTTTCCGGCACTCTTGGCGACCTCTCGGAATCCCTGCTCAAGCGCGACGTCGGAGTGAAGGACATGGGTTCTTTGTTCCCGGGCCACGGCGGCATGCTCGATCGCATTGATTCGATTCTCATGTGGGCGCCGCTGTGCTATCTGCTCGCGGTTCACGCGGCCGGGTTCTAGGGCTGCCCGTCTGCGTTCGGGTGCCGGGCAATGGGAGTCCGGCATCGGTGCAGGCGGAACAGTCGGCGCGTCGTCCTGCTGGTAGCGCGAAACGGAACCTTTTGGCCCGAAAAGGTTCCGTTTCGCGCTACTGTCCGCAGCGACGAGGTTCGTTTGGCCGTCACGGGATGCCGTCGGCCTGACGGCGGAGCCGAACCGTAGCCAATCCCACCGCTGCGGGCATCCCGGCCTGCGCGGCAAGATGGAAGAATCGGGAAGCATGAGCCGAAAGAAGCCCGCCTCCCAGCCCGACAAGACCTCCGGGACCCGCAAGCCCTCCGCGTCGCACGTCTGGCGTGCGGCGGACGAGAACGACAGGTTCGCCTCCGCGTCGGCCAGCAAGGCGAAGCCTCGCCAGGTGCTTCCCGTCGTCGAATCGGGCCCCGCGCCAATGCTCTCCTTCACCGCCTCGTCGAAAGGCAAGCCGCCAAGCCATCTCGCGGACCTCGACGAAGCCGAACGCAAGGAGAAGACGAAGGAGTTCGGCTATCCGGCCTACCGTGCCGACCAGCTCTCCCGGCACTATTTCGAGCGCCACGAAACCGCGCCGGAACTTCTCACCGACATTCCCGCCGCCCAGCGCGAAGAGCTCGCCGCCACCTTCTTCCCGCAGCTGCTGACCAAGGTCCGCGACCTGCATGCCGACGGCGGGCGTACCGTCAAGTCCGTGTGGAAGCTCTTCGACGGCGCAATGATCGAAACCGTCCTCATGCGCTACGCCGACCGCACGACGCTGTGCGTCTCATCCCAGTCCGGCTGCGGAATGGCCTGTCCCTTCTGCGCGACCGGCCAGTCGGGCCTGACCCGCAACCTTTCGGCCGCGGAGATCGTCGAGCAGGTCCGCCTGGCGATGGTCGCCGCCGAATCCGGCGAACTCGACGGCGGGCCCACGCGCGTGTCGAACATCGTGTTCATGGGAATGGGCGAGCCGCTGAGCAACTGGCTGCGTGTCAAGAAAGCGCTGCATCGCCTGGCCGACCCTGCTCCGGCAGGATTCGGGCTCTCGGCGCGAAACATCACGGTATCCACCGTCGGCATGGTTCCGATCATCGGGAAGCTCGCCGAGGAAGGCCTGCCCGTCACGCTTGCCATCTCCCTCCACGCCCCCGACGACGACCTGCGCGACCCGCTGATTCCCATCAATGCCAAGTTCAAGGTCGACGAACTGCTTGATGCCGCCCGCTCCTACTTCGAGACGACCGGGCGGCGAGTGTCGATCGAATACGCCCTCATCAAGGACATGAACGACCATGCCTGGCGCGCGAAACTCCTGGCGGACAAGCTCAATGCCCGCGGTCGCGGCTGGGTGCATGTGAACCCGATTCCGCTCAACCCGACGCCGGGTTCCATCTGGACGGCCTCGACCCGCGGCACCCAGAACCGCTTCGTCGAAACGCTCATGGCCGCAGGAATCCCCACAACGATTCGCGACACGCGCGGTTCCGACATCGACGGCGCCTGCGGGCAGCTCGCCGCCGAGGTTCAGGAGTTCTCGCGCGGGGCACGCAAGGCGGCCGAGGCCGCGGTTGCCGCCCAGCGCACTGTCGAGGAAGCGCTCGCGCGCCGATAGGCAGGTTTTCCGCACGTACCGCCTGTTTCGCCAATGGCGTTCGCGTGTGGCCTATCGCGCCGGGTTTGGGGAATAATAGGGGCAGATTTACGAAGGAAGGATGAAGCGGTGAGCAAGGAGACCTTCGAGCAAGTCGGGCCGTTTGCGCGCGGCTACAAGCCTGAGGAAGTCGACGAGTTTCTTGCCCGGGCCCAGGAGGCGTATCTGGATCCTTATTCCACCGAGTTCGACGCGGAAAAGGTTGCGGGCGTCGCCTTTACGCCGGTTCGCGGCGGCTACAGGCCCGACGCCGTCGACGCGGCCCTCGACCGGCTCGCCTCGGCGTTCGTCCAGCGCAAGCGCACCCAAGTGGTTGCCCGCCTGGGGGAGGAGACGTGGCTCAACCAGATCTACGATTTGGCGAAGACGCTCTACCCGCGCATCCTTCGTCCCGCAGGCGAGCGTTTTCGCGACGCCCGAGGAACGGGATACGACAAGGGCCAGGTCGACGCCCTGCTTGACCGGCTTGCGAAATACTTCGACGGCCAGGAGGCGCTGACCTCCTCGGAGATTCGCCGCGCGGTCTTTTCCTCGGCGAAGAATGCCGCCGGCTACGACACGGCCGTCGTCGATGTCTATCTCGAACGCGCCGTCGCCGTCCTGACCGCCGTCGAATAGCGGCGGACATCCGTCGGCGCGTGTCGCCGCTTTCTGTTCATCGACGGGGAGGAATCCGACCCATGCGAAATGTCATCATTCTCGGTTCCACGGGCTCCATCGGCACCCAGGCCCTTGACGTGATTGGGCGCAATCCCGAGCGTTTCCGCGTCGCCGGGCTTGCCGCAGGCGGCGGCAACCTCGAGCTTCTTGCCGAGCAAGCCGTCGCTTTCGGCGTCGGCAGGCTCGCGGTCTCAAGGGGCGACGCCGACCGGCTCGCCTCGCTCGTCGCCGAACGCGCACCCGGGCTTCGGCCCGACATCGGCGTGGGTGCGCAGGCCGTCGCGGAGCTTGCGGGGTGCGGGGGAGAAGGCGACGTCGTCCTTAACGCAATCACCGGTTCCGTCGGCCTGGAGCCGACTCTCGCCGCTCTGGCCAGCGGGGCGTCGCTTGCGCTCGCGAACAAGGAGTCCCTTGTCGTCGGCGGCGGCCTGGTTGCCGACGCGATGGTGCGTCCCGGCCAGATCGTGCCTGTCGATTCCGAGCATTCCGCGATTGCGCAGGCGCTGCGTTCCGGCGTTCACCACAAGGGTCTGACCAGCGAAAACACGGACGGTGCGAGCGAGGTTGCCAAACTGATCCTCACTGCCTCGGGCGGGCCGTTCCGCGGGCGAAAGCGCTCCGACCTTGCGGCCGTCACTCCCGGTGCCGCCCTCGACCATCCCACGTGGGACATGGGGCCGGTCGTCACCATCAATTCTTCGACCCTCATGAACAAGGGCCTCGAGCTTATCGAGGCCGCCTATCTTTTCGACATCGAACCTGAACGCATCGAGCCTGTCGTCCATCCGCAGTCCGTCATCCATTCGATGGTGCTTTTCCGCGACGGCTCGACCATCGCCCAGGCCTCCCCTCCCGACATGCGCCTGCCGATCGCGCTCGGGCTTTCCTGGCCCGAACGCCTGTCCGAGGCGTCTTCGCCATGCGCGTGGGGCGAACCGACAAGCTGGACCTTCGAGCCGCTTGACCATGAGGTCTTTCCGGCCGTCGTGCTTGCCCGCCAGGCGATCGCCGCTTCGCCGTTGCATCCGGCCGTCCTCAACGCCGCGAACGAGGAGGCGGTCTCCGCCTTTCTCGACGGGCGCCTGCCCTACCTTGGCATCGTCGACACCGTGCGCGAGGTCCTCGACGCCTTCGATGCGCCCGCAGGCCCTCTCGACCTCAAGACCGTTCTCGGCGCCGAGGACTGGGCGCGCTCGCGCGCCCACGACGTGATGGGAGCCTAGCGATGTATCTTGTCGGCATTGCCGTGCTTGTCGTCGGCCTGCTCGTCTCCGTTGCGATTCACGAGTTCGGGCACATGGTTCCCGCCAAGCTGTTCGGCGTCAAGGTTCCCGAATACGCCATCGGCTTCGGTCCGAAGCTCTGGTCGACGCGAATCGGGGAAACGGAGTACTCGATTCGCGCGATTCCCCTTGGCGGATTCGTGCGCCTGGCTTCGATGGTCTTTCCCGGCGCGCCGGGGCGCAAGACGACCCGACGCAACGGCAAGCTCACCCTCGCCGAGGAGACCCGCCTTGCCAGCGCCGAAGAGCTTGGCCCCGAGGAGCAAGATCGCGCCTTCTGGCGAATCAAGCCGTGGCAGAAGATCGTTGTCATGTTCTCCGGGCCGTTCACGAATCTTCTCCTATCCGCCGCCTGCATCTCGGTGGCCCTCATGGGAATCGGCACGGTCGAGGCAACGAATACTGTCGGTTCGGTTGCCGAATGCGTGACCAGCGCGAGCGAGTGCCAGGACTCCGACCCGCGCACGCCCGCGAAGGAGGCGGGGCTGGGCGAGGGCGACACGATCGTGAGCTACGGGGGAATCGAAACTCCGACGTGGCAGGCGCTGCTGGACGCGATTGCCGAAAGCGGCACCGGTCCGGTTCAGGTCGTCATCGAACGCGATGGTGTCCGCGAGACCCTTGTTCTCGATCCGACGTCGATGGAACGGCCGGTTTTCGACGAGGCGACAGGTGCCCAGAAGATTGACCGGGACGGGAATCCCGTGGTCGAGCGGCGCCCGTACATCGGCATTTCCGCCGGATACGAGCTCGTGCGCCAGGGGCCGGGGGCCGTTGCCGATTCGCTGGGGACGCTCGCCTCGGGAACCGCGGGAATCGTTGCGCGACTTCCTGCCGAGGTCTGGCGCGCGGCGCGTTCGCTCGTGACCGGGGAGTCGCGCGACGGCGGCGTCGTGAGCGTCGTCGGCGTCGCGGACCTTGCCGGCGACATCGCGAGCGTCGACAATTCCCGGTACGTGGCGCGCGCGCGGATTGGCGATCTGCTGGGCCTGCTGGGTTCGCTCAACATGGCGCTGTTCCTGTTCAACCTGATTCCGCTTCTGCCTCTTGACGGCGGGCATATCCTCGGCGCGCTGATCGAATGGATTCGCAAGGGGCGGGCGAGGATGAGGGGCGCTCCCGATCCGGGGCCTTTCGACACCGCGAAGTTTTCCGGCGTCTCCTATGCCGTGGCGATGGCCTTCATCGCGATGACGGTGCTGCTTGTGGTGGTCGACTTCGTCAATCCTGCCTTCTGAGCGCTCGTACCTCCCGTTTGGGGACGGGCCCCAAACGGGAGGATTCTCCGGAAATCGCCCCGTCCCCAAAACGGAGGGGCAGGTCCAAGTGCCTCCCGGCTCACGCCCGTTGGCCGGTCCGGGGCACAAGCGAGATGGGATACTTGAGCCGTGGATATCTCTCTCGGAATGCCCGGTATGCGCGAAGAAGCGCCCGTACTTGCCTCCCGTCGCCCTACCCGCCAGATCAGGGTCGGGGATGTTCCGGTCGGTTCGGAGGCTCCGGTTTCCGTCCAGTCGATGACGACGACGAAAACGTGGGACATCGAAGCGACTCTCCAGCAGATTGCCGAGCTGACCGCGGCCGGCTGCGACATCGTCCGCGTCGCCTGCCCGACGGACAAGGACGCCCAGGCGCTTCCCGAGATCGCGCGCCGCTCGCGCATTCCCGTGATTGCCGACATCCACTTCCAGCCGAAGTACGTTTTTGCTGCCATCGAGGCCGGCTGCGGCGCCGTGCGCGTCAACCCCGGCAACATCCGAAAGTTCGACGACCAGGTGAAGGACATCTGCCAGGCTGCCTCGGACCACGGCACCTCGCTGCGCATCGGCATCAATGCAGGCTCGCTCGACCCGCGCCTGCTCAAGAAGTACGGCAAGGCCACCCCCGAGGCTCTCGTCGAATCCGCGATGAACGAGGCCGCGCTCTTCGAGGAGGTGGGCTTCAGGGACTACAAGATTTCCGTCAAGCATCACGATGTCGTCACGATGGTGGAGACCTACCGGATGCTTGCCGAACAGGGCGACTGGCCTTTGCATCTTGGCGTGACCGAGGCGGGCCCGGCCTTCCAGGGAACCATCAAGTCCGCTGCGGCCTTCGGCATTCTCCTTGCCGAGGGCATTGGCGATACGATCCGCGTCTCGCTTTCGGCTCCGCCGGTCGAGGAGGTCAAGGTCGGCTGCAAGCTGCTCGAATCGCTCGGTCTGCGAGAGCGCCAGATGGAGATCGTCTCCTGCCCTGGCTGCGGACGCGCCCAGGTCGACGTGTGGGGCCTTGCCGCCCAGGTCGAAGAGGGCCTGAAGGACATGAAAGCGCCGCTGCGCGTGGCCGTCATGGGCTGCATCGTCAACGGCCCCGGAGAGGCCCGCGAAGCCGACCTTGGCGTCGCCTCGGGCAACGGAAAGGGGCAGATTTTCATTCATGGCGAGGTTGTCAAGACGATTCCGGAGGACCAGATTGTCGAGACGCTTCTGGCCTACGCGGCGGACATGGCCGCCGAGATGGAGGTTCCCGAGGGCGAGGCCACGGGAGTCCAAATTGAGACGTACGAACCCGGTTCCTGCCGCTGACGTATCCTGAGGCAATGCACCTGCCACGCCTGCATCTGCCTATACGTCCGCCGTTGGCGGTCCGTCGCATCTATGGCGTGGATCGCCCTGCCGCGTTCGAGCTGTGCCGGGAGCATCCGGTGGACACGGCGTTCATCCAGCAGAATCTTGAGCATGCGGGCATTGGCCCGTCTGGTGCGGTCGGCCTGTTTTCGAAGGTCGACGAGGCGCGTCTCGTGGCGCTTGCATGGATTTCCGGCACTGTGACCCCGTTTGGCTTTTCCGATGAGGGCCTTGACCTGCTGGCCGAGTATTTGCGTGCGCGCCCGCATTGCGCGAGTTCGCTGGTCGGGCCGCGTGCGCAGGTGCTTGGCCTGTGGGAGCGGATTCAGGGGTCGTGGGGCGCGGCGCGTGAGGTTCGCGACCCCCAGTTGTCGATGGTGTGCGATTCCGACGTGTCGATCGAGGGCGACGCGGAGGTGCGGCCTGCGGTTCTTGACGAGGCGAGTCTTGTCTTGCCTGCGGCCGTGGCGATGTTTACGGAGGAACTCGGCTACGATCCGACGGTTGCGGGCAGCGGATATGCGCTGCGTTCGCGCAGTCTGGTGCGTGCGGGGCGGACGTATATCAAGCTGGGGCCGCGCGTGGACGGGCCGGGCCGGCGCGTCGTCTTCAAGGCCGACGTGGGGGCGCTTTCTGCGGATGTTGCCCAGATTCAGGGAGTGTGGACGGCGCCGGATCTGCGCGGGCGGGGGATTGCGACGGCGGCCCTGGCCGAGGTGGTGCGCCAGGTGCGCCGCGACCATGCGCCGGTCGTGTCCTTGTATGTGAATCACTACAACCATGCGGCGTTCCGGGTGTACGAGAAGGTCGGCTTCCGCACGCGCAGCGAGTGGGCCAGCGTGCTGCTCTAGATTTCTGAAGCCGGTGCCATGCCCTTGCCGCGTTCATCTTGGCAGCGATACATCTTTTCTCCGCGTTGGGAATGATTCCTGTTTGGCCAGTCTCGGACACGGTTTTTGGCGTGTCGGGTCATGGGAACCTGTACGTGAAAGCCTGCATGGGCAGGATGCCGGCAGGCGTCGCGTGCCCGGCCCGTGCGATGGCGTCGAATTGCGTGCGGAGCATCCGCGCCAGGCGGCGAACGGAGCAGCGAGAATGTCCCCGTCTGGCCG
>CACYEE010000093.1 GCA_902773415.1 uncultured Actinomyces sp. | reverse complement strand
ATGATCGTGAGCAGGCTTGCGAATTCGAGAACGACAACGAGAAGGGTAATCGCGCCGGCGGTGCTGCGCAGCATATAGGCGAGGCCGGACGCGCCCAGCGAGAGAGCTGTGAGAACCACCCACATCATCACGAGCGAGCGCAGGGAATGGTTTGCCATCGAATCCGGTCTCGCTGCGATCTGGAATACGGCGAACTGGCTGGCGACAATGGCAAGCGCTGCACCTCCGCACATGACAAGCACGGCCGTCATCTTCGCGGCGAAGGCGACCGCGCGGTTCGGAACCGCAAGGACGGTCGTCCGCATCGTATTGTGCGAATACTCGGCGGTCACCATGAGCACGGCGAGGGGAATGAGGAACATGCCGAAGGTGTCCCACATGCTTGCTATCAGGAACGGGTCGTATTCTCGGATTTCCGGGCTCAGCATGACGAAAACAAGCATGATGCCTCCGGAGAGCAGCGTCGCGATGGCGCTTGTCACCCAGAATCCGGTCGACTGGGCGGCCTTGCCGATTTCGGCGCGGGCAGCCCGCAGGTAGGTGGAACGATAGGCCGACGCGGGCAGCGTCGAGCTGCGCTGGATCTGTGCCGTGTTCATCGGAGGTCCTCCTTCATCGCGGTTCCGGCCTCGTGCGCCGGCACGGGTGCCTGCGGTTCGAGCCGGTGCACGCCGTCGGGTACTGGCGGAGGAGTGGCAGGCACGGCGTCGAAGCGGTTCGGAAAACCGGGCGGGGCAGGGGCTTGTGTTGGCGGTTCGCCGGTGGCCGTGCCGGTCGGTTCGGATGGGCCGTCGTGTGCTGCCTGCGCAAAGGACTCGCCGGATCGTGCAGGATGGGAGGCAATGGCGGCGTCGGGTGCAAGGGATGCTGTTTCGCCATGACCGGCGTAGTCTGCGAAGTTTGCGGAGCCGGACCGGGCCGTCTGGCCTGCGAGATCGGGCCGAACTTCCTGTCCCGCAAAACCCGGCCCGACTGCATGGCCTGCGGGGGCGGGCGAGGCCGCCGAACCGATCGAATACTCGAGAGAACCCGACGTGAGTTCCATATAGACATCCTCAAGAGAAGAATGAATCTCCGAAAGCTCGTGGAGTTCGCATCCCGCCGCATGAAGCGCCGGACCAAGCTCGCGGCCCTTTACGCCGACAACCGTCGCCAGCCCGAAAGGATGCTCCGCATCCGCAGCCCATCGCCGGCACGGGAAACCGGCATCGGAAAGCGCCCGCTCGATCGCATCCATGTCCGGGCCTGCCACAACCGTCGCCGTTCGCTGGGCCGATGCCGTAAACTGCGAAATCGGGCCTTGTGCAATGAGTTCGCCACGGCCAATCACAATGAGGTCGTCCGCCGTCAGAGCCATCTCGCTCATCAAATGGGAGGACACGAGAACCGTCCTTCCCTCCGACGCGAGCGAACGCATGAGGTTGCGCACCCAACGCACGCCATCCGGGTCAAGGCCGTTGACCGGCTCGTCGAACAGCAGCACCTCCGGATCGCCGAGCAGCGCGCCCGCAATCCCCAACCGCTGGCTCATGCCGAGCGAAAAGCCGCCCACCTTCTTCTTCGCCACCGAATCGAGGCCGGTCAAGGCAAGCACCTCGTCCACCCGAGCCAGCGGAAAACCGTGCGTCCGCGCCACATTCACAAGATGCTGGCGCGCCGTCCGCTTCCGATGGAAGGCCTTGCCGTCCAGCAGCGCCCCCACCGTCGTCAACGGCGACGAAAGCTCGCGGTACTCCTTGCCCCCAATCGTCGCGCGCCCCGACGTCGGCCGGTCGAGTCCCACGATGCACCGCATCGTCGTCGACTTTCCCGAACCGTTTGGCCCGAGAAAACCCGTGACCGCCCCGGACCTCAGCTCGAAACTCAAATCGTTGACGGCAACCTTGCTGCCATACTTCTTTGTCAGATGATCTACCCGTATCATGCTGCTCCTTGCCATCGATGCGACCGTCAGGCGAACCCGACACGGGCGGCTACGGTGAGTGCCGCCGCCCAGACACTATCGTACAGCCGGCCGCAAAGGAAAACCTACGAGAGTTTTCTCGGCCCCGCCCGCACGAGAAACGACGTCGCGCAAACAGCCGAATCCCCCTGAGACGAAGGGGGAGCAATCCCCGGTCGCGCCCACAGCGGAATAACAAAGGGACTCCCTGGCGTTCCGGCCTATGATTGATGCACGGACCCTGAACGAACAAGGAGGAGCCATGTCCACCAATCCGGTCATGGAAAAGAACCCCTACTTCCGGCCTGGCGCCGCCACGCCGAACTACGGCCAGCCATACTCGACGGCCGGTACCGCGACAGCCGTGCCCGCCTCGCCCGACCGGCTCGCCTCCGACCCCTACGCGATGCCTGCGCCACACGCCATGCCCACGGGCCCCGTCGCCGCCTACGGGACGACCATGCGCTACAACGACGCCCTCGAAAAGACCGGAATCCTTCTCGGCATCACCGTTCTCTCCGCAATCGCCGCCGCAGTCGCCCTGCCCCTCCAGTTCCTCATGCCGCTCGCAATCGGCGGTTCCATCGCTGCCCTCGTCATCAGCATCGTTGCGGCCACCAAACCCCTCGTCAAGCCCGGCCTCGCCATCGCCTACGCCGTACTCGAAGGCGCCACGCTCGGAGCGATCACCGGGGCGTTCAACATGGTCTACCCCGGCATCGCCTTCCAGGCCATCCTCGCCACCGTCGTCATCGTCGCCGTCGCCGTCGGGCTGCACATGTCCGGCAAGGTCCGCACCTCCGCGCGCGGCCGCCGCATCATCCTGACCATCATGATCGGCGCCATCGTCTACGGCCTTGCCGACATGGCCCTCGTCCTCACAGGCGTCCTCGGCAACTCGATGGACTACTTCACCCTCGGCGGAATCCCCATCGGAATCATCATGGGCATCGTGCTCATCATTGCCGCAGGCTACTCGCTCATCGGCGACCTCGAACTCATCCAATACGCCGAAACCAACGGCGCGCCCCGCGAATTCGCGTGGACCTGCGCCTTCGGCCTCATCATCTCGATCATCTGGATCTACGTCGAAGTGCTGCGAATCCTTGCAATTCTCGCCTCCGACCGATAGGGCGACACGACACCCGAACGAAACGACGGAGCTGTTTCGCAAGAGTGCCTGAACTTGGCCGGGGCGGGAATCGGGACGTTGTTCCGACTCCCGCCCCGGTCGTTTGCGCAGGTGAAAGAGTTGGGTGTCGCAACGGGGACGCAACGGGCGGAAGGTCCGCGCGAGCTTGCTCGCGCGTGACCGGAGCGAGGAAGCTGCCACAGGGAGCGAAGCGACCGAACACGGCTTCCCGATTCGACACCGGTTGTCCCCTGTGCGACACCCGACGGTGGGGACCCGTATGAGACAGCCGCACCGCATGTCACGCAACCAGGGAAATCCCCGGACGGCTCAGCGCACGTCGAGAATATCCACGACAAACACGAGCGTATCCGTGCCGCCAATGCCGGCCTGCGGCATTCCGCGCGAGCCGTAGCCCATCTCCGGCGGAATCGACAGGAGCACGCGCGAACCGACGTTCTTGCCGACAAGGCCGCGATCCCAGCCCTGGATCACCATGCCCCGGCCAATCGGGAACGAAGCGGGAGCTCCGCGCGAGAAGGACGAATCGAACACGTTGCCGTTCCAGATCTGACCCAGATAATGCACCCGGATCGTGCGGCCGGCCGTCACCACCGGGCCGGTGCCCTCGGAAAGGACATCGACAACCAGGCCCTTCGGGGCCGCGGCGTCGGCAACGGAAAAGTCAAGGGCCGGAGTTGCGCCGGCCTCGCCGACGACTGCGGGCGTATTCGCCATGAGAATCTCCTCGTCTCGCAACTATCGGGAAAGTTCAGCCTTTGAAAGGCTCGATATCGAGAATCTCGACATCGATCTTCGCTCCGGTCGGGGCCGTGAATGACGTCTTGTCGCCCTTCTCCAGGCCGATAATCGCCTTGCCGAGCGGCGCGGCCTCCGGGTAGACCTCGAGATCGACAAGCGAGGCCATGTCGCGTGAACCGATAAGGAAGCGCTCCTTGTCGCCCGCAATCGTCGCCGTCACGATCGTGCCGGCCGCAACCTTGTCCGCAGCCGGAGGCTCCGACACCGTTGCCGTCTTGAGAAGCCGGGTCAGCTCGGCAATACGGCCCTCCAGACGCGACTGCTCCTCGCGCGCGGCCTGGTATCCTCCATTCTCGCGCAGATCGCCCTCCTGGCGAGCGGCGTCGATCTTCTTCACGATCTCTTCGCGCCGGACCGTCTTCATCTCCTCGAGCTCGGCCTCGAGCTTCGCATAGCTTTCGGGCGAGAGCCAGGCTCCCTGAGTTTCCTCGGCCATCATTTCTCCTTCGATGTCTGGCGCCTTCGGGCGCGTCTCGCGGGGCGCAGGCGCACCCGGCCGACCGCGATTTCAACAATCATGCCCGCGTTTTCGGGCATGTTCACGGCACACAATACCAGTCTGCGGCGAGAGGCGGCACAAGTCGGAGCGAGCCGTGGCGGGGTGCAGGCCGGGTTGAGGGTCGGGGCATGCCGCTCCGGGTTGCGCCATGCGTGCCAGCGGGCAAACGGGCAGCGAGCCAGAGGGAACGATCCAGCAGGAGAACAAGCCCGGCAGGCGGCAGGATGCGGAAGGCGGCGGTTCAGGCCGCGTTCATGACGGCAAGCCACACGGCCACAGCCTGCGTGGCGTAGCCGCCTACCGTACACAGATGGAAGAACTCGTGGAAGCCCCACACCTTGGGCCAGGGATTCGGCCAGCGCAGCCCGTAGAACAGGGCGCCGACGGTGTAGAGGAGCCCTCCGGCGATCAGAAGCCACGCAATCGCCGGCCCTCCGGTATTCCAGAACGTCGGCAGGAACCAGATTGCCACCCATCCGAGCGCCACGTACAGCGGCACGTAGAGCCAGCGCGGAGCCGTCGGCCAGAATACGCTCAACCCGATTCCGAGGGCGGCCCCGCCCCACACGATGCCGAGCACGAGGTTGCGGGTGGGGGTGTCGAGAAGGGCAACGGACAACGGGGTGTAGGTGCCGCCAATGAGAAGGAAGATGTTCGAATGGTCGATGCGGCGCAGGATCGAGTGAACCTTCTCGGACCAGCGGCCCAGATGGTATACGGCGCTGTTGCCGAAGAGCACGACCGCGGACAGGCCGAAGACGATGCAGGCGATGTCAAGCTGCCAGGTGGGCGCGAGCACGATGAGGACAATCGAATTGGCGAGCGCGAGGGGCGTCATGATGCCGTGGATCCATCCGCGTGCCTTCGGCTTGGGCAGGGATGCGAGCCAGGAACGGCGAATCGCGACGCGGCTCGGCTTCCGGGCGGGTCGCGCGTGGGCAGGCTGCGTTGATGTCGGTGCCGTCATGGTTTCTCCTTGGACAGAGCAGGCGGGTTCCGGAAAAAGTCTAACGGGAGTTGCGGCCTGACCGAAGAAGCATCCGTCTGTGCCCGTGCTCGGCTACGCTAGAAGGGCAACTTCGGGAAGGAGCAGCATGGAAGCACCCTCACTTGTCTACACGCTGTACGAGCGTTCCCTCCTCAAGCAGCTCGACGCGGACCAACTTCCCCGGCATATCGGCGTGATTCTCGACGGGAACCGCCGGTGGGCGCGCGAGTTCGGCCTGTCTGCATCCGACGGGCATCGAAAGGGCGCGGACAAGATCGTCGAGTTTCTTGGCTGGTGCGACGAAGTCGGCGTTCCGCTGGTGACGCTCTGGCTCCTGTCCACGGACAACCTCAATCGCGACCCGGAGGAGCTTGCCGCTCTCGGCGAGGTCATTTGCCAGGCGGCGGAGAATCTTGCGGCGGCGAACCGCTGGCGCCTGCACATGGTGGGTGCCCTCGATCTGCTTCCCGAGGAGTTCGCGGCGAGGCTGCGGGCGGCAGAAGAGGCGACGTCGGCAATCCGGGGAAGCGTCGAGGTGAACATTGCCGTGTCGTATGGCGGTCGCCAGGAAATCGCGGACGCGGTCCGGTCCTTCCTTCGGGAGGCCTCGGCTGCCGGGCGCACAATCGACGAGGTTGCCGCGTCGATATCGATCGACGACATTGCGGCCAATCTGTATACTTCCGGCCAGCCCGATCCGGACCTGGTGATTCGGACTTCGGGGGAATTGCGGATGAGCGGTTTCATGCTGTGGCAGACGGTTCACACGGAGCTGTATTTCTGCGAGACGTACTGGCCGGATTTCCGCCGTACGGATTTCCTGCGTGCCCTGCGCGACTATTCGTTCCGCGAGAGGCGACGCGGCAAGTAGCGGCCGGAGAACCGTGCGGCGGCGCGCAGCCCCCCGGGCGCGCCGCAGGCCCTTGTGCGGGGGATGCGGAACCAGGCATGTGGCGACACGCAGGGAGCTAGACGAGGACTCTCGGATTCGTCCGGTAGGCCTGGTACTGGTCCATGAGTTCGTCGCGTGTCGGCATGTTGAGGCCTGGCCTTCTGATCGTCACCGACGCGGCGGCCGTCGCGAAGACGCCGAGCATTTCGAGGCTCGCATCGGAGATGTCCTCAAGGTCCTCGCGTCGGGCAGCGGTGTCGAGCGCGATCCGGGCGAGGCAGTCGATCAATGCCGCCATGTACGCCTCGCCGCCGCCTGTCGGATCGACGACATCGCCCTGAACCGCGGGCAGCGTAATCGTGCCGCCCGACTTTGAATACAGCACGGATCCTTGGAAGCCGTGCGTGATCGCAATAATCGACGGGCCGGAATCGAGCCAGTCGCGGGCAAGCTCCTCAAACTCGATGGCGTGCCCGTACAGGGTCATGATGTCCTTTTCCGATGCCTTGACGACGTCGGACAGGGCAATGCATTCCTCGACGCGCTCTCGGGCGGCATCGAGGTTCGGGGTAATCGTCGGGCGCACATTCGGGTCGAAAAACACCGTGGAGCGTTCGCGCAGCAGCCTTATCCAGTCGAGAACCTTGTCGGCTCCCGGCTCAAGATGGCAGCTGAGGGAACCGAAGAGGACCGAACGGGGCGCGAACAGGTCAAGATCGAGGGTTTCCGTAGGGGTTTGCGGAGTTCCGGGAACGTCGAAGGCAAGATTGTCATAGGAGAAGGGTGCCAGGCCGGTGCCGACGCGCGCGACATAGGACACCATCGTGCCGTTCTTGCGCGCCTCGCGCGGGCGAACGACCGGTTGCACGGCGTTCTGGTCGAGATGCGTGGCAATGATGTTCCCGTCGTAGTCGGTACCGTAATCCGTGACGAAACGCACGTGCCGGCCAAGCCTCGACAGGCCGATGGCAGTCGACAGCATGGTTCCGCCTGGGCGGTGGACGGGTTCGTCGTCGCCCTTGATGATTTCGATCATGGATTCGCCGATGACGATTGCGCTCACTCGGCACCCCTTTCATTGGCCTCGCCGGCAGCGGCAAGACGTTCGCGTGCGCCGTCAAGAAGCGAGTGGCAGTGGCGTGCGAGAGCTTCCCCGAGTTCCCAGCGGGCGAGCGAATCCTCGAGCGGAAGCGAACCGCGTTCGAGGGTCGAGACGATTTCGACAAGCTGGAACCGGGCCTCCTCGTAGGAGAGGCCCGCGACCTTGGCGTCGAAATCCGCCGTATTCGCGTCGTTGCGCTTATCTGGCATCAGGGTTCCCTTGTGTCGTTTCGTTTACGGTCACGTCCAGCCGGCCGTCGGCAAGAACCGCCGCGAGACGGTCGCCGCCCGCAGCCTGCGCGCTCCGCGAGACGACGGAGCCGGACTTGTCCATGAGAATAGAGTACCCGCGTTCGAGGGTCGATTGGGGCGAGAGCGCCCGTAAAGTTCTCACAGAACCTGCGAGCTTTGCCTCATCGGCCTCGATCCGGCGTTCCAGATGCGTGTGCAGCCAGGCCCGAAGCTGGGCGATATCCTGCCTGCGGACGTCGAGTGCGGCGGTCGGCGAGGCGAGGGCCGGGCGCGAGCGCAGGGCCTCCAAATCGGCTTGGGCACGCTCGATTCTTCCGCCGAGGGCGGCCCGGAGACGTGCGCGGTCGTTGTCGATGCGGGCAAGCTCCTCGCGGATGTCGGGCACGATTCGGCGGGCCGCGTCGGTCGGGGTCGATGCCCGTACGTCCGCGACAAGGTCAAGGAGGGGAACGTCACGCTCGTGTCCGATGGCTGAGACGACGGGGGTGCGCGTGGCGGCGACGGCGCGGACAAGCTGCTCGTCGGAGAAGGGGAGCAGGTCTTCGAGCGACCCGCCGCCGCGGGCGATGACGATGACGTCGACGTCTTCCATCGCATCGAGTTCGGCCAGGGCGGGCAGAATCTCGCGGACGGCTGCCGCACCCTGGACTGCGACCTCCCGTACCTCGAAGTCCGCGCCGGGCAGGCGGCGGCGGGCGTTGACGAGAACATCGCGCGTGCCTTCGGCGTTGCGGCCCGCAACCAGGCCGATTCGGCGCGGAAGGAAGGGGAGGGGCTTCTTGAGGGCCTCGTCGAAGAGGCCCTCGGCGGCGAGCCGGTTCTTCAGCTCTTCGATTCGTGCCAGAATGTCGCCGAGGCCGACGTGGCGGATTTCCGTCGCCCACAGGTTCAGCGTGCCGCGTTTTTCCCAGAAGGAGGGTTTGGCGTAGACGACGACGCGGTTTCCGGATTCGAGATTGGGCGGCAGGGCGTGCGTATAGATGGATACCGTGATCGAGACGTCTTCCTCGAGGTCCTTGACGGTGAAGAACTGGGTTTTCGCGTTCGGCCGCACCACGAACTGGATGACTTCGCCTTCGATCCAGATGCCCGACATCCGCGCGATGTATTCCTTCATCTTCGCCGACAGCAGGCGAAGCGGCCACGGGCGCTCGGCCGTGGTTTCGAGCGCGGTGGCCGGAAGGTCGGCGGGAATCGGAACCGAAGTGAGCATGGAACAATCATCGCACGAAAACGGGCGAGACGATGTTCCCAAACACGTGTGGCGGAATACACGTGCGAACCGGTGGCGGGGCGGAGGCCGGCCCGTTGTTCCGATTCCCGCCCCGCCTGCGTGCCCAGAAAGGTCCGGGTCCCCTTTCCGGCACGACCCCCGACGTTGGAACCGGTCGGCGTATCGTTTGGACGATTCGGGGGCGGGACGGCTTTTGTCCGGTCGAACGAAAACGACCACGCCCCCAAGGGTTGTGCGGCAGGTTTTCCTGAGTGCTCCAGGCCGCTTTCATGGCGTTTATGTTCGTGTCTGCTTCTTCGAGCGCTTCGGCGCGGTATCGGACGGGTCTCGGAAAGGGGACTGTCCCCGATGCGACGCCAGCCTGTCCCATGCGCGGCACCTGACACTCTCGCCTGCGCAAACGGCGAGAGCCGGGAACGCCGTGCCGAATCCGCCCATCCGAGTTCGCTCCCCTCTTTGATGCAGCCCCGTCTGTCCCCTTTTTCGTCCCGGCGGCGGGCCCGGGCCGCTTCGCTCCATGCGGATGTGGCGCGACGGCGGCAATCGCCAGTAGTCTTGGGGCATGGACACTCACGAAGGCGCCACCGCTCCCGTCTCCCTCGCCGGCGACACCGCGCTCGCGGACTTCCCGTCGCGTCCCTCGCCCGACGGCAAGAAGATTCTCCTGGCGGCCCCGCGCGGCTACTGCGCCGGAGTGGACCGCGCCGTCGACGCCGTCGAAAAGGCCCTCGAACTGTACGGCGCGCCCGTCTACGTCCGAAAGGAAATCGTCCACAACCGTTTTGTCGTCGATACCCTCGCCACGCGCGGCGCGATCTTCGTCGACGACACCTCCGACGTGCCCGAAGGAGCCCGCATCGTATTTTCCGCCCACGGCGTTTCCCCGGCGGTACGCGCACAGGCGGAGGAACGCGGCCTGCTCCCGATCGACGCCACCTGCCCGCTCGTGGCGAAGGTGCACCGGCAGGCGCTGCGTTTTGCCGGCGACGAGCTCGACATCCTGCTGATCGGCCACGCCGGGCACGAAGAGGTCGAAGGCACCCAGGGCGAGGCGCCCGACCGCATCCGAATCGTCGGCGGCCCCGAGGACGTGGCCAGGGTCGAAGCACGCAACCCGGAGCGCGTCGCGTGGATTTCCCAGACCACGCTCTCCGTCGACGAGACGCTGCGAACCGTCGAACTTTTGCGCGAACGCTTTCCGAACCTCATCGACCCGCCGACCGGCGACATCTGCTACGCCACGCAGAACCGGCAGGGAGCGGTCAAGGAAATGGCAGGGCGCTGCGACGCGGTCATCGTTGTCGGTTCGGCGAACTCCTCGAACACCGTACGGCTGGCGGAGGTGGCTCTCGATGCGGGCGCGCCCGCCGCGTACCGGATCGACAAGGCCGAGGAAATCGACACGGCCTGGCTCGAAGGCGTCACGAACATCGGCGTCACTTCGGGCGCCTCGGTACCCGACATTCTCGTCCGCGAAACCGTTGCCCGCCTCTGCGAACTCGGATACACGGAAATCGAGACCGTGGCGACCGTCAAGGAAAACCTCAGCTTCGCGCTTCCGAAAAACCTGCGCGACGATCTCAAGGCCGCCGGCCGCGCCTGAGGCCGGCCTCGCATCGAATCGGACACGGGTCCGAGCATCCCGTCGCGCCGGACGCCTCCGGGCGAACGAAGGCATCGCACGTTTTCGGCTTGCGCGACGCAAATCGCCCCCCTTGTGCAGGATACTGCAAGCAACTGTTCATCGTTTTCCCAGGAATCCGCCTTAGCGTCGGCGACGGCACAAGACAAGCAGAAAGCGGAACGCATGTTTATCCTGAAGAACGCCCTTTTGTCCATTGCAAGAAACAAGGGCAGAAACATCCTGATCGGTATCATCGTCCTCGTCGTCGCGGCGGCGTCGACAATCGCGCTCGCCATCTCGAACACGGCGTCGGACCTCATCGGCTCCTACGAAAACTCGTACGCGAAAGAGCTCACGATCTCCTTCAATCGCGAAAACATGATGAAGGGCGTGGACTTCGGCGACGAGTCAAGCCGGGCGGAAGCCAAGGAACGCTTTTCGTCCCTTGCTTCCTACACCGCGGAGGACGTCGAGAGGTTTGCGGACAGCGAGCATGTCGAAAGCCACTACTACACGTATGGTCTCGCCCTGAACGGGAAAAGCATCGAAAAGGCCGAAAGCACGGACGGTTCGGGCCCGGAAGGCATGCCGGGCATGCGTGGCGGCGGCAGGCCCTTCGGCGGCTCCGATTCCTCGCACGATTTCACGCTTACCGGATACAGTTCGCTCGAGGCGATGACCGAGTTCGTCGAAGGCAGCTACGAGATGACGGACATCGTGGACGATGCCTGGGATGTCGCCTTCGACGGCAACAACGTCTTCGTCAACGAAGAGCTGGCTTCCTGCAACAGCCTCAAGGCGGGCGACATGATCGAGCTCGAAGACGACGACGGGAACGCCTACGAATTCAGGATCATCGGCATCTTCAAGGAGAACGACGAAGGAACCTTCAACCCGATGAGCATGTTCTCATCCTCCGCCAATACCCTGATTACGAACGCCGACGCGCTCGTTTCGATTGCGGAGGGCAACGAGAACCTGCAAGGGTCGATCAATCCGACGTTTGTCATCGACGATTACGCCAACGCCGACGCCATCGAAGCGGAGTTCCACGACAAGGGGCTGTCCGAAGACTTCACGGTTCGGACGAACGAGGACCAGGCGACCGCCGGGCTTGCCTCGGTGCGGAACGTGAAATCCTTCGCGGCGACGTTCCTCGTGGTTTCGCTGGCGATTGGCGCAATCGTCCTGTTCGTCATCAACATGATCAATATTCGCGAACGCAAATACGAGATTGGCGTGCTGCGGACCATCGGCGTCGGCAAGGCGCGCCTGACGGCGAAGTTCGTGGCCGAGCTGCTGATTGTGGGCCTCGTCGCCCTGCTGATCGGTGCCGGAATCGGCGCTGTGGCTTCCAAGAGCGTCTCCAACGCCTTGCTGGCCAGCGAAATCGAGAGTTCCCAGGCCCGTAGCGACGAGGTTGGCCGCAACTTCGGCATGCCGCCGGGCGGTTTCGATTCCGAATCGGGCGGCATGGCCGGCGGGCGGGACGGCGCGTCCGAGGTGCCGGGCAGGGCGGGAGGCCGCGGCGGAATGTCGATGGGGCTGCCCGGCCGGGGCTCTCCGAGCATCCAGGCCTACGATTCGATCGACGCCGTTGTGGATGCCGGGGTTCTCGGAAAGCTGCTGGGAATCGGATTGCTTCTGATTCTTGTCAGCAGCCTGGCGGCAATGATCAGCATCCAACGCTTCAGTCCGCTCACGATTCTGAAGGAAAGGTCGTAGACCATGAACGGAAAGGCGCAGGACATGCAGGCAAGCAACGAGCCGGAGGCTCGAATGGCGGCAGGCGGTGGCGTGCCCGTCGGGGCCGGAGCGATGCCGGTCCCTGGTGGCGGGGAGGGGGCCGGGGTCGTGCCTGGCGGCGCGGCGATAGCCGGCGCGGTTCGCTCAACCGGCAACGTTCCCGACGCAAGGACGGCCGGCGCTGCCGGGGCCGCAAAGGCCGAGACCGGAAGCGTCCTGCTCTCGATTCGCGGGGCAAGCTACCGGTATGCCGACGCGGCTCCGGGCGAGTACGCGCTCAAGGACGTCAGCCATGACTTCGCCGGCGGCAAGGTCTACGCGATACGCGGAAGAAGCGGCGCGGGCAAGACGACGATGCTCGCCCTCATCAGCGGCTTGGAACGGTGCACGGAAGGTTCTGTCGTGTTCGATGGCCGCGACCTGAAAGACCTCAACCTTGACCGTTACCGCTCGCGGGACATCGGCATCGTCTTCCAGAGCTACAACCTGCTTCCCTATTTGACGGTCGTCGAGAACATCATCTTGTCGATGGACATCAGCGGGGCGAAGATCGCGGACAAGAAGGCCGAAGCGCTCAGGCTCATGCGAAGCGTGGGCCTCAAGGATGCCTACGCCGACCGCAAGGTTCTGCGAATCTCCGGCGGCGAGCAGCAGCGCGTCGCCATTGCGAGAAGCCTCTCCTACAACCCGAAGATGATCGTTGCGGACGAACCCACGGGCAACCTGGACAAGGAAACCGAGGCGGACATTCTCGACATCCTGCGCAGGCTCGCCCACGAGGAAGGCAAATGCGTCATCATCGTGACCCATTCGCCGAACGTATGCGACATGGCCGACGAGGTCTTCGACCTGCAATAGCGAAGGCCGGGCGATTCCCGGCGTATCAAAGGGGTCAGACCCCTTTGATACGCCGGATTGGGGACTGTCCCCTTTTGTGCGGGCTTGCTTGCGCGAGACCGGAGCACAGCCCCAGCCATAGGGGCGGTGTTTTCGTCATGTTTCGTGTCATGACGCCGCCTCCTCGGGGTGCAGGGCGATCAGGTCGCGAACCTGCGCCGAGTCGGCGTCGATCTCCTCGATCGGCGGAACGTCCCCGAGGGACTCGAACTGGCGAACCGTCGTCAGCACGCGCTTTTCCAACGAGCCGACCGTCCTGTTGTAGGCCGCGACCGAAGCGGACAGCCCCCGGCCGACTGCGGCCAGATGCTTCGCCACGACGGCAAGCCGCGCCGTCATCTCCTGGCCGAGCTCCACGATTCGCTCCGATTCCTCGGAAGCCTTCGCCGTGGCCCACATCGCCACGGTCGATTTCAGCACCGCAAGCAGCGTCGAAGGCGTTGCAGGGATGATGCCGAGAGCCAGGCAGCTGTCAAGCAACGTGGCATCCGCGTCCAGGGCGGCCGCAAGAATCGACTCGGCAGGCAGGAACATGACCGTATAGGGTGGAGAACCGGGAAACCTCGCCGGATAGTCCCGTTTCGCCAGAGCGTTTGCGTGCCGGCGCAAGGCCGCGGCATGGCGGGCCATCAGCTCCGCCTGTTCGGCCTCCTTGCCGTGGCCGAGCCGGGATGCCTCAAGCAACGCCGAGGCCGGAGCCTTCGCATCGACCGCCAAATGCGCGCCGCCCGGAAGATGGACAACCATGTCCGGGCGCGAGGCATCGCCCCTGGATGACATGGCGGCCGTCGTCTTCTGGACCTCGAAATCGACATGCGGCATCATGCCTGCCGCTTCGACCAGCCGCTGGAGTTCCGCCTCGCCCCAAAAGCCGCGCGCCGACGTCGAACTCAGGGCGGCACGCAAGGCGCCCGTTTCCTCCCGAAGCCGCTCTTGCGTGCGCTGGGCGCCCGCCAGCTGTTCGCGAATCTGGGCGCGCTGGGCCGCGTGCGCTTCGCGCAGCCCCTGCACGGACTGGCCCATCTGCTCAAGCTGGCGTGACAAGGGAGCGAGGGCCCGCAGAATCTCCGCGTCGGCCCCGGCGCGTTCGATGAGGCCGTCGTTCTCTTCGGCGAGCCTCTCGGCGCGCGCGGCGGCGCCGACCGCTTCGAGGCGCGCCTCCTCGAGCTTGTCGCGAAGCCGATCGCGTGCGCGTTCCGCGTCGCGAATCTTATGCAATGACATGCCCAGTCCCGCAGTCAGGCCCGCCGCGAAGGCGAGCATGGCCGCGAGAACCGGAACCGAAAGAAAATCAACCATGAATCCATGACACCACAGGCTCCGGAAACAAACCGGGGATTTTTCCGCCGCGCATGTCGCGTTTCGCGCATTCCGCGTCGCGCATGCCTCGCATTGCCCGCACCCCGCGTCGCGCCCTGCCCGTGTCGCCGGGCTTGCCGCGCGGTTCCCGCCGTTCGCGCACCGGCCTCGTCGCGCCCGGCCCTCGCGCGCGGTAGACT
>CACYEE010000092.1 GCA_902773415.1 uncultured Actinomyces sp. | reverse complement strand
GACCCCTTTGATACGCTCAACCCCGTATCGAAGGCTGCGCCAATGGTCGCCGTCAACTCGTGGATTGCCGGGCGGTTCGATTGCCTGAAGCGGCGCGTGCGACTTCGGCCAGCCCGGCTGTGCCTGCCTACCGAGCCAGCGGGCATCCGGCGCAGGCGACGCGGGCCGCGTCGCTCAGTTCGCCGGAGCCGAGCCGGGCGTGGCATGCTCCGAGCCCCGAAGCGCATAGCGAGGTTGCCTCGGCGAGCAGGCCGATGCGCGAGTAGTGGTCGAGCATCGTGGCGACGAGGGAATCCGAGAGTCCGGTCTGTGCGGCGATCAAGGGTACGGTGGTGCCTTCGAGAAGCGCTTGGAAAACACGGTCTTGCGGGTCTGTGTCCATTGCGGGTTCGCGCCCGTGCGTATCAAAGGGGTCTGACCCCTTTGATACGCTTGGAACGCGGTCTTGCGGGTCTGCGGCCATTGCGAACTCCTTTCGGTTCGGGGCGGGGCCGCCACGTTGTTGTTCCAATCCCCGTGCCAGCCGTTTATGCCGGCGGGAGACCCGGGTGCCGCACGGGATGGCCCCTGGCGCTCCCTGCCGCAACGGAGGCGAGAATCGGGGACAGTCCCCACCCCGACGCTGGTCTGCCCCAATGCGACACCCGGCGGCGCGGCACCCTGATGAGGCGGCCCGCGCCGCAGGCCGAAACCGGGGCGTCTAGAGGAAGAGCTTTCCCCCCTGGAACACGGCCACGCTCATCGCGCCAGCCACGGCGAACTGGACGAGCACCATGATCGTCGCCCGCCGCCCGCCGATGATCTTCGCCTGCTCGGCCACCGTCGCCATGCAGGGCGTGTAGGCGAGCACGAAAAGCATGAAAGCGACAGCAGCCAAGCCCTCGTATCCGTCGCCCGCGCTCTTCGTGAAGGAGGCATGCAGCAGCTCGGGCAGGCGGCCGAGATCGTCGCCGCCTTCCTCGGCGTCGCCCGCGGCCTCGGGATCGAGATTGTAGGAGGCGACAATGGAAGAGACCACCGTTTCTTTCGCCACGAAACCCGTCATAAGCGCGCCCATCATGTGCCATTCGGCGAAGCCGGCGGGGATGAAGATCGGCTCGATTGCCTGGGCCACGCGGCCATAAAGCGACTCTTCCATCGGCAGTTCGGGGTCGGCAAAACCCGCCTGGCGCGTGCCCCCGTCGCCCGTCGCAATCGCCGAGGCGCCCACGGGAATCGCGCCCATGAGCCACACGACGAGCGTCATCGCCACGATGATCTTGCCCGCGCCGGTCACGAAGCTCCACGCGCGTCGCCACGTCGTCGCCAGCAGGTGCACGATCCGGGGCATCTGGTAGGCGGGCAGCACGAGCATGAGCGGCTGCGACTTCTCGCCGTGGCCGACGAACCGGGCGAGAATCCACGCGCTCGCCGTGATCAGCACGACCGACGCGACGTACATCGCGAAAACCACGAGGCCGGCATGGTTCGGGAAGAAGATCTTCGCGATCATGAGATAGATCGTCAGGCGCGCCGCGCAGGACGTGTACGGCGTGACGAGCACGGTGATGAGGCGCTGGGTCTGCGAGGGCAGGGTGCGCGCCGCCGCGAGCGAGGGCAGGTTGCAGCCGAAGCCCATGATGAGCGGCAGGATGACGCGCCCGTCGAGCCCGATATGCCGCATGATGCGGTCGCCAAGGAAGGCCGCGCGCGCCATGTAGCCGGAATCTTCGAGAATCGTCAGTGCGAGATAGATGACGAACATGAGGGGAAAGAAGGAGGCGACGACGCCCAGGCCCGTCGCGACCCCGTCGACCAGCAGCGAGGCGAGCCACGAATCGCCGGCCCCCGTGCGGTCGAGCGCCCACTGGAAGCCGCCCGCGAGCGAAAGCGTGCCGGGTTCGGTGGAGGCGAACAGGCCGTCGAAGAAGTCCTGGATGGGCCCCACCCATTCGCCTGCCGTCTTGAACAGGAGGTACATGAGCGCGAGGAACACGCCCGAGCCCCATAGCGGGTGGAGCAGCACGCGGTCGATGCGGTCGGAGTAGGAGGGCCTGTCGGGCGCGGGGGTCTTGTGGCCTTCGGCGAGCGTCTTTTCGATGCCGTCGACCCATGCGAAGAGCGCGGCCGAGCGGGAGAGGTCGTCCATGCTGTCCGTGCGGGCCGTCGCGTCCGTTTCGGGGGATTCGAGCGTTGGGGCCGACGAGTGTGCGCCCCCGCAGCCGCAGGCGCACGAGGGTGTCAGGGTGCCCAGCGCTGCCGAGACGAGGCTTGCGGCCTTTGTGGCGGGCGCGTATCCGGGTGTGCTGCCGGGTGCGTGGCCGGGGGCCTGTGCGGAAGCCGGGCGCGGAGCGGGGCCGGGAGCCGCAGCGGGTGTCGCGACGGCAGGCGCGCCGGTCGCATGGCCTGCGGGGGCGGGGGCCGGGCCGGGAGTGCCGTCCTGCGTCGGCCTTGCAGCCACGAGGGGCCTGCCTGTCGAATGTTCCGCGGTTCCGGGGGCGTCGTTCCGCGTCGCCCCCGCCGCATCGAAAGCGCTGTCGGCGACGGTTCGCCCTGCCGCGACGGGCGCTCCGGGATATCCCGGAGCTGTCGGGTCCGGTTCGATTCCCCTGAGGCGGCTTGGCGAGGCGAGCGCGCCGGAAACCATCTCGTCGAGCGCGCCGTAGCCGTCCGAGTCGCGCGGATCGAAGGCGAGCACGGGGATTCCGGTGGCTTCGGCAAGTCTGGCGACGTCGAGTTCGACGCCGTCGGCCTTCGCGACGTCGGCCATCGTGACGACGGCGGCGAGGGGGCGGCCGGTCTGGCCGAGCTGGGCGAGCAGGTAGAGGGAGCGGGCGAGCGATCCGCCGTCGAGGACGGCGAGAACGAGGTCGATGTCGCGCGATGCGCCGGGGTTTCGTACCGTGCCGGAGTGGGTGAGGGAGAAGGGGATGGACAGGCCGTGCTGCTTGGCGCCTGAGCCCCAGGGGCGACCGGCAAGGGTGTCGGTGACGACCTGTTCGTCGGGCGAGCGCGGCACGAGGGAGTAGGTTCCGGGCAGGTCGAGCACGGTGTGGCCGAGGGTTTTCCACGTGCCGGCCTTGAGGTCGACGGTGGTGCCGGGCGCGTTGACGGTGCGTTGGCGCGAGCCGGTGACATGGTTGAAGAGGGTCGATTTTCCGACGTTGGGATTTCCGACGAGTGCGATTGTCGCGTTCACGCGCGCACCTCGGCTTCGATGGCGTGGGCGGAGCGGTGGTCGACGGCGAGGCGGGATCCGGCGACGTTGAGGACGAGGCCGCCGAAGCTGGCTTTCTGGGTGACGACGACTTCCGCGCCTTCGCGCAGGCCGAGTTCGCCCAGGCGCAGGGCGCAGCCTTCGCCGCAGTCGATTTTGGTCAGGGTGAGGCGGCATCTGAGCGGGCACTTGGCAAGCTGCATGGCCTGCCTCCTTTCGTCGCGTTGGGCCGCCGCGCTGCGCCGGCATCTCTTCCGAGGTCAGGTTAGCCTACCTTGTTTATTGGTACAAGAGGCTTTTGAAAAACTGTAAGGGTTCAGGAATGGATTCTCGGACGGATTCCGGCGAAGCGGATTGCGTCCGGCGGCGCGAATGGGCGGAGCTGTCCGTTGTATCAATGGGGTCAGACCCCTTTGATACGCCGGATTGGGGACAGTCCCCTTTTCTGCGGGCTTGCCCGCGCGAGACCGGAGCGAAGAAGGCGTGGCCGGCAGGCTGCGTCTGCCTGCGGCGGCTTCCGTGGCTTCGGGCATGAATGCGGGCATTCACGCCTCTGGGTCCGCGTCGCTGCGAGAGGGAGCGAAGCGAGCGAACACGGTTCCTTCTTCCCGCCCCGGCGGCTGTGTCGTGGCGGGGCCGCATGTTGCCTATGTCGCCTTTTGCCGAGGCGGGCACCCTGAGTGCGGGACTGGACGGCCAGTCCTTCGAGCGTATGGACGAGACGACGCATATGGTCATTGCGTTGCTTGTGACGATGAACTGCATGTTTTCCGCCCTTGTGGCGGTTGTCCTGTTTCTCGCGT
>CACYEE010000091.1 GCA_902773415.1 uncultured Actinomyces sp. | reverse complement strand
GCCGTCTGCCTCAACGCCGCAGCCGCCTTTGCGGCCCACGGCTCGCATCCGGGAACACGGCCGGGCGACGGAACCCTCGCGCAGCGCCTGCGCGCAGGGCTTGACGTCGCGCGCGAGAGCCTCGACTCGGGCGCGGCCCTGCGTCTTGTCGAGGAATGGGTGGCCCTGTCGGCCCGCCTGTCAGCAGGGCGCTGAGGCGTGCTCCCGCACAAGGCGGGGGCGACGAGGACCGGGCTCGTGGCCGCGTGCCGTCGCCCGCGTGCGGTCTCAGTCGAGGCCAAGGTGGAAGGCTTCGTCAAGATCGGCCTGCGAGTACGTCTTGAAGGCGAAATGCGTCTTGGTGGAGAGCACTCCGTCGACCTTCGAGATGCCGTCCGAAATGACGTCGGCAATCTCTTCGTACTCGTCGACGCGAATGATGGCGATGATGTCCCATTCGCCTGTCACGGAAAAGGCTTCGGAGACTCCCTTCATTCCGGCGATCTCGCTGGCGATGTCGGGGATTCGGCTGTTTTCGGCGTCGATCATGACGATGGCGTTGACCACGGCGGCCTCCTTTTGGATCGGCTGGAACCAGCGCCGACGGCTGGCCTGTTCCCATACTAGTCCAGCGTGCGGTCAAGGTCGTCCTCGGGTCCGTATTCGCGTTCGCGCGCGAACGCGAAAGGCGAGCGCTCCCGTAGCCCGCGCGGCGAGCGGGACGGTCCTCTCAAAGGGCGGCACGCGCGCGGGAGCGCGAAGGATCCCAACGCTTGCAGGTCGCTCACAGGCGTGCCCCGTCGTCGAAAGGGTCGTCGCCCTTTCGCGCCGACAGGAAGGCCGCGAGGGCCGCGACGGCAAAGCCCGCGCACAGCAGGGCTCCCGCAACGACGGGCGGAGCGGGAACGATGCCGGCCCCGACCCCGATTCCTGCGAGCATGAGGACAAATGCGCCAAGCCACGCGACGGCCCGCGACGGATGGGCGACCGCAAGCTCCGTCCCCGAGGCGCGACGGTAGGAGAGGTCGTCGTCCTCGGCAAGGGAAGGCTCGACCTCGTCGTCGGAGGCCGGATTCCAGTCCCTCGGCCCGCGCCCGTGCCCGCCAAAGGGCCGTTCGTATCGGCGAGGCTCGCGCGACGGCGGCGCGATCGGTTCGGTCGGTTCCTCGATATCCGCAAGGCCCCTCGCGATCTCGCGCCATTCCCGCTCGAAATCCTCATTGCTCCGGTCGCTCGAACTTGTCATGCCGCCCAGCCTACTCGCTACAATGGGAACGGCGCGCCAGAAGGCGCCGCAACCCGAATCGGAAGGTTACTGATGACTGTCAACCGCGTTGCCCTGCTTACCGCAGGCGGATTCGCCCCCTGCCTGTCCGCCGCCGTCGGATACCTCGTCCAGCGCTACAACGAAATCGCGCCCGAGGCCGAAATCATCGCCTACCAGTACGGCTACCACGGCCTGCTGACCGGCAACTACGTCGTCATCGACGACGACGCCCGCAAGAACGCGGAGATTCTCACCAGATTCGGCGGTTCGCCGATCGGCAACTCCCGCGTCAAGCTCACCAACGCGAAAAACCTCGTCAAGCGCGGGCTTGTCAAGGAAGGCGAAGACCCGCTTGCCGTCGCCGCAGAGCGCCTGAAGGCCGACGGCGTCGACGTCCTGCACACCATTGGCGGCGACGACACGAACACGACCGCCGCCGATCTTGCAGCCTATCTCCACGAGAACGACTACGAGCTGACCGTCGTCGGCCTGCCCAAGACCATCGACAACGACGTCTACCCGATTCGCCAGTCCCTCGGCGCCTGGACCGCCGCCGAAGAGGCCTCCGACTTCGCCCAGCACGTCATCGGCGAGCACCGCTCGAACCCGCGCATGCTCATCGTCCACGAGGTCATGGGCCGCAACTGCGGATATCTCACCGCGCAGGCCGCCTACAACTACCACGAGTGGGTCAAGGAGCAGACCTGGGTTCCTTCCGCCGGCCTTTCCGGCGAACGCTGGGACGTCCATGCCGTCTACCTGCCCGAGATGGCCATCGACCTTGACGAGGAGGCCTCCCGCCTGAAGAAGATCATGGACGAGCGCGGCAACGTCAACATCTTCATCTCCGAGGGCGCCGCCGTCGACGAGATCATCGCCGAGAAGGAAGCGGCCGGCGAGACCATCGAGCGCGACCCCTTCGGCCACGTCAAGCTCGACACCATCAACCCCGGCCAGTGGTTCGCCCACCAGTTCGCCGAGCGTCTGGGCGCCGAGAAGGTCATGGTGCAGAAGTCCGGCTACTTCTCGCGCGCCTGGCATGCCAACAAGCGCGACCTCGACCTCATCAAGGAAATGTGCATGATGGCTGTCGACTCCGCCCTCGAAGGCAAGCCCGGAGTCATCGGCCAGGACGAGGACAACGGCGACGTCATGTCGACGATCGACTTCGCGCGCATCAAGGGCGGCAAGCCCTTCGACATCACGCGCGACTTCTTCGTGGGCCTCATGAAGGAACTCGGCCAGCCGCTCGCGGCTGACTGACGCGCCTGTCGGCCGGTCCGACGCCGCGGCGGGGCAGGCTGCGCGAGGCGAGCATGCGGGAATCCGTGCGAGAGCGGTCACGGCGACGAACGGGGCTCCCGGGGGCCGCCTCGGAAGGATGCCCAAGCTGTTTGTGGCGTATCAATGGGGTCACATTGATACGCCGGATTGGGGACAGTCCCCTTTGCGACGAGCGGAAGGTCTTGCGCGGGCGTGCCCGCGCAAGACCGGAGCGAGGAAGCCGTGGCCGGCAGGCATGCGTCTGCATGCGGCGGCTTCCTCGGTCTCGGTCTCGGGCGCTCGGCAACGGCGAGCAAGCTCGCTGCGCCCGCTTCCTTCGGGTGGCCGCCCCGGGACGGGAGGGGCCAAGGCGCGTCCCGGAGGACACGTGTGCCGTCGTGCCAAACCGAGACGCCTTGACCGGGCGGACGGGGCGGAGCCGGTTTCGGGGTGCGGACAGTCGCCGGGCCGACATGGCGGGCGCATAGAATGCTCGTATGCACAACAACGAGACCGCGGCGAAACTTGCCGACATCGCCGCCTGGAGACAGCGAGAAGCCCACCATCAGCCCGCATGGCCCGACACGGATCGCCTTGCCGAGGATCTCGCGTATCTGCGAAGCCTGCCGCCCCTCGTGTTCGCGGGCGAGGCCGACAAGCTCAAGGAAGAGATCGCCGCCGCATCTCGGGCAGAAGCCTTCATGCTCATGGGAGGCGACTGCGCGGAGTCCTTCGCCGAATCGACGGCGGACCGGATCCGGGGGAAGATCCGCACGATTCTCCAGATGGCCGTTGCCCTTACCTACGGCGCATCCGTTCCCGTCGTCAAGATCGGGCGGATGGCAGGCCAGTACGCCAAGCCGCGCTCGCGCCAGACCGAGATTCGGGACGGCATCGAGCTTCCCTCCTACTTCGGAGACATGATCAACGGCCACGAATTCACCGAGACCGCCCGCACCCCCGATTCGCGTCGTCTCGTCGAGGCCTACCAGCGCTCGGCCGCGACGCTCAATCTCGTGCGCGCATTCACCACCGGAGGCTTTGCCGACCTGTCGAAGGTCCACGAATGGAACCAGGGTTTCATGCGCAACCCCGCATACTCCCGCTACGAGGCGCTCGCCGCGGAAATCGACCGCGCCATGCGTTTCATGAAGGCCGCGAAGGTTTCCGACGAATCCTTCCGCACTGTTGACATGTACGTCGCCCACGAGGCGCTCCTGCTCGACTACGAGGAGGCTTTGACCCGCGTCGACTCGCGAACCGGGGAACTCTACGACTGCTCGGCCCATATGCTCTGGATCGGGGAACGCACCCGCCAGCTCGGAGGAGCCCATGTCGACCTGATGTCGAAGGTGCGGAACCCGATTGGCGTCAAGCTCGGCCCGACGACCGCTCCCGAGGACGCGATTGCCCTCATCGACAGGCTCAACCCGGAAGGGGAAGAAGGCCGCCTGACCTTCATCACCCGCATGGGCGCGGAGAGGATCATCGCCGTGCTGCCGCCCATCGTCGAAGCGGTCAAGGCCGACGGCAGGCCCGTGACCTGGGTGACCGACCCGATGCACGGGAACACCATCAGCGCCGAGAACGGCTACAAGACCCGCAAGATGAGCGCCATCCTCAAGGAGATTCGAGGCTTCTTCGCCGTTCACGAATCGCTGGGCACCCATCCGGGCGGGATGCATGTGGAACTCACCGGCGACGACGTGACGGAGGTGCTGGGAGGCTCGGAGGAGATTTCCGTCGAAGGGCTCGCCGACCGCTACGAAACCCTTGTCGATCCGCGTCTCAATCACCAGCAGTCCCTCGAAATGGCCTTCCTTGTCGCCGAGGCCCTGCGCGACATCCAGCTCTAGACGCCGATCCTCCCCGGCCGTTTGTGCAGGCGAGAAAGCCGGGTGTCGTACAGGGGACAGGCCGGTGCCGGATTGGGAACAGTCCCCTTTGCGACACGTGCCTTGGCGAATCGGGGACCGTGTTCGCTTGGCTTCCCTCCCGCTCGCAGCGACGCGGGCCGAGAGGCATGAGCGCCCGCATTTCACGCCCGAGGCCAAGGAAGCCCGCGGCGGGCCTTCCGCGTGTCGGATTGGGGACAACCCCCTGTACTGCACCCGACGGCGGGTGCCGTCATCGCGAGACAGCCTCCGCAGGCTAGATGATCGTGATCTTGACGGATGAACCCTTCTTCACCGTCGTGCCGCTCGTCGGATCCTGCATCCATACCCGCTCGAAGTGCGAGATTCCGAAGGGCCGCGATTCGTCGACCTTCAAGCCGCTCTCCTCAATCTTCCGTTTCGCTTCGTCGACGGAAAGATCGGTGACATCGGGAACCTGAACCGTTTCCGGTCCCTTGGAGACGACAATCCCGATCCGGTCTCCGCGGAAGGCGGTCCCCTCGGAGGGCTCTTGGGACACGACGTTTCCCCGAGGCACCGTATCCGAATATGCCTCGGAGGCGGAGACGGCCAGGCCTGCGCCTTCGATTGCCGAGACGGCCTCCTCCCGCTTCATCCCGGCAACAGCGGGAATCTCGATCGGCTGGTGGCCTTTCGACACCGTGTAGCCGACAGGCGAATCATGGTCGACCAGGCTCTTCGCGGCAATGCTCTGCGAAACGACGCGGCCGGTTTCGACAGTCTCCGAATACTCTTCGTCGGGCCGTGGTTCGAGACGGGCAGAGCGCAGCGCCTGGGCCGCCTCTTCGGCAGTCATCGAGACGATGTTCGGCACGGCGACCTGCTCGATTCCGAGAGAGACGACAACCGTGACCGGCGAACCGATCTTGAGGACGCCTTGGTCTGGAGAGGAGGAAATGACGACTCCTTCGGTGACATCGTCGGAATAGGCTTCGGTTGTCTCGACAACGAATCCGGCGGCTTCAAGGAGGCTTCGGGCCCGTTCGCCGGATTCGCCGACGACCGCGGGCACTTCGGCTTTCCGTCCTGGCCCGCCGAGGAAATACCAGGCGCTGCCGCTTGCCGCGACGCCAAGAAGCGCGAAAACGAGCAGGACGGCTGGCCAGCGTCGGCGCTTCTGGCGGGCTTCGGCGCGGGACCGGCCGGCTGCTGCGGATGCGGAGCCGGAGTCGGGCGCGGCCGGAGACCGGGACGCGGCAGGGGGTGCGGCGCGACGGCGAGGAACGGCGCCGCGGGCAGGCGGGAACTGCGAGGCGCCGGCGGGCTTCGGGTCGATGGCCGTGAGCTGCCGGGCCTGCGCAAGGCCGGCCGCCCGTGCCTGTGCGGAAGCCGGCGCGGGCACGGTGCCGGAGCCGTTGCCGTGCGCGTCTGGCCCGG
>CACYEE010000090.1 GCA_902773415.1 uncultured Actinomyces sp. | reverse complement strand
GGCCGAGCATGGCCGGCGTCGCGCCGAGCGGTGGGGTGCGCGAACGCTGGACCTCGATCTCATCGCATACGGGAACGTGAAGGCATCCCACGCGCGCCTGACATTGCCGCATCCTCGGGCGGCCGAGCGCCTGTTCGTGCTGGAACCGTGGCTGGCTGCCGACCCGGAGGCGGAACTGGAAGGGGTGCGCGTGGAGGCGCGTGTCCGGGATCTGCATGCGAAGGCCGTTCAGGTAGAGTAGAGGGTGGTGTGCGCTATGCACGGTGCCTGTAGCGACGATTGCCGGGTTGACTCCGGCGGGAGGGATACGATGGCGGATCGGATTGTCATCAAGAACATCGAGGTGATGGCCAGTCACGGCCTTTCCGACGAGGAACGCCGCTCGCCGCGCCCGTTTCTGGTGGACCTGATGGTCGAAGAGGACACGTCGCTTGCGGCGGTCACCGACGACCTTGTCAACACCTTCTGGTATGCCGATCTCGTCGAGGACGTCGTTGCGGAGATGACGGGCACCCCGGTTCGTTTCCGGGAAACGATAGCCGTTCGCATCGCCGAGCGGATTCTCGACCGCGGACCCGCGCTGGGCGTGGAGGTCACGATTCACACCTCGGAGTTCCCGGCGTCGGTTCCGGTCGAAGAAGCGATGATTACGGTACGCCGCGTCAACCCCCTGTTCGACGACAATCTGGGTATCCGCCGTGCCGTGCTGCGTCTGGCTTCCGACGCGGCGGACGGTGCCGAGGTCATCTCGGAGGCCCTGGAGGATTTGCGCGAGCTCAACGTGTTCGTGTCGAACGTGTCCGAACCGGTGCAGGCCCCGAATCCCCTGCTGGGCTCGGATTGCGTGCATACGACGGTGGTTGCGATTATCCACACTGCGATGAGCCCGGCGGCGTTGCGCAAGGAGCTGCAACACGTGGAGGTTCGCAATGGCCGGATTGCCGGTTCGCGCATGGCCGGGCGTCGCATCGAAATCTCGATCATGACCTTCGGTTCCCTCGAGTCGCGCCATCCGCGCCTGACCCTGCCTCATCCGACTGCGGTGATGGACCGTTCCTTCCTTCAGGCATGGCATTCGATCGATTCGGATGCGCGCCTCAACGGTTCGCCAGTAGCAGCGATGCTCGACAGTCTCGGACCGTCGGCGGGCTGACGTTTCATGGGGTCCATTGTCGGCGCCTCCCTGGCGTTTCGCGGGTCGGCTCCCGAGTTCGTCCGGGTGCGCCTGCAAGTTCGTCTCGCGTGGATGGCCTGCGTGTACGTGCCGTCAGCTGTAGCGCTCGCGGTGTTCGCGCGCGACGTGTGGTGGGCGTGGGCCATCTGGGCCGGTGCCCTGGCGGCTCGCTGCACGGGCCTTGCCCTGATTGGCCGCCGAACGCGGGCCTTCGGCTATGCGGAAACGGAGAACGAGCTGGTACTTCGGCGCGGCCTCATGTTCCGTTCCCTTGAGGTGATTCCGTATGGCCGCCTGCAAAAGGTCACGGTGGATTCGGGTCCTTTTCTGCGCCGGGCGGGGCTTGCGGACATCTCGCTGGTGACGGCTTCGTCGGATTCGGACGGTTCGATTCCGGGCGTGCGGGCCGAGGAGGCGGAGCGGCTGCGCGTCAAGCTCGCGAGCCGTGCCGGGGCGAACCTGGAGGGCCTGTGAGCGGCGGTTTCGCATCGGAATCGAGGGCGACGCGCACTGCCGTCCGGCCCGATGCGGAGGCGGCTCCCGCTTCGGGCGACGAGGACGAGACTCTCGACTGGCACCGGTTTTCGCGGCGGGATTTCGTGCGTGTCGCCCTCAAAGCGCTGCTTGCCCCGTTCGCGCTCGCGTGGGTCGCGTTCCAGAATCTCGTCGATGCGGCAGAGGACAGAGGCGTGCGCGAATCGATCGGGCTTATTGCCGACGCATACGACAGACGCTTCCTGCTTGCCGGAACCTTCGGTCTCATCGTCCTGGCCCTTGCCGTGGTCGGCGTCGAATGGCTCGCGTGGCGTCGCGCCTCCTATGCGCTCGGCACGCACGCAGTGCATTGCCGACGAGGCTGGCTGAAACGCTCGTGCGAAGACCTGCCGTATGCGCGCATCCAGACCGTCGAAACCGAACGGTCTCTCCTCGACCGTCTTCTCGGCCTCGGCACGGTCAAGGTCGACACGGGCGCGGATTCGACGGAAGCCTTGAGCCTTGGACGTCTGCGAATCGCCGAATGCCACCGAATCCGCGTCGCCCTGCTCGACCTGTCCGCACGCGCCCGCGACGGGAGCCTCTCCGGACACGCCGACACCGACACGGACGGCGTCGCCACCTCGCACAACGACCGGGCCGACAACGAACGCCACATCTACCGCATCCGTCCCCGCGACCTCGTCCTCGCGCGCCTCCTTTCCGGCGGCAGCCTCGCCGGCGCGCTCGTCGCCCTGTCCGGGGCGGCCGGTGCCTGTTTCACCGACGGGATTTCGCTCGTCGCCGTCGTTTTCGGCATACTCGGCGCTGCGAAGGACGTCGGGAGTTCTCTCGCGAGGCAATGGGACACGCGACTGTCCGTCGCTCCTGCGGGCGTGCGGATGCGCGCGGGCCTGACCACCACGACAACCCGAACCATCACCCCTTCGCGGGTACACCTCATCGAGATTCGCCAGAGCCTCGCGATGCGGCTGCTTGGCCGCTACTCCCTTTCGGTGACCTACCCCGGAATGGACTCCGAGGAGGGCGGACTTGACATCGACCTTGTTCCGCTTGGCCGGCGCGAGGATGTCGAATGGGTGCTGTGGGTGTTCGCCCATGACATGGGCGTTCCGGAACCGGCGAGACTTGTCGAGCAGTTTCTGGGCGACCTCGCGCGGATGAACCGGGAGGATCTCGGTGCGGTCGGCGGCGTGCGGTTCTTCGCGTCCGTCTCGCCGCGTGTGCGGTGCCTTCATCCTTTCGCCTGGCGGTGGGGCGCGCTCGCCTGCACCGACGAGGTGGCGATGACGCGCACCCGTACTCCCTTTTCGACATGCTGGGCGGTGCTGTTCCATGAGCATTGGCAGTCCGTGGCTTGTTCGGCGTCTCCGGTGTCCCGGTGGCTTGGCGTGGCCGATGTGCGGTTTGCGCTTGCGAGCGGCAGGCTTGCCTTGGGGAACCTTGCGGCTGCCGATGCGGACCGGGCCGTTGGCGTGGCGCTTCGGCTTTCGGCTGCGCGGCGTGCGGCAGGCGATGCGGAATCGATTGGGCTGTGGCGCGGGCGTGTCGGTGTGGGAGGCGGGCCGGTGGCGGTTGGCGTGGGTGCGTGAGCTGGCGGGTTTCGTGTTGTCGTGCTTGTTCGGGCTTGTGGTGTTCTGTTCATGCGGGTATTTCTTGGGGATGTTTCCTTCGTGGCGCAAGTCGGAGCGGGGTGTTTTGTCGGGCGGGCGTGGCTGTGCCGTGGCGCGGCTTGCTCCGGCTTGTGCGGCGTGGCGTAGGCTAGGATGCATGAGCGAAGAAGAGCATGGCGCTTCCCGGCCTGGACGGCTGAGAATCGGAATCGTTTCGGCGGGGAAGGTCGGGGCTGCTCTCGGGTCGGCGCTGAGAGCTGTCGGGCATGACATCGTCGGCGCATACGCGAGTTCCGAGGCGTCAATCGACCGGCTTGAAGCAATGCTGCCGGGCGTGCGCGCCCTCGCGGCCGAGGACATCGTTCGTGCGAGCGAGCTTGTTGTGTTCGCTGTGCCCGACGATGAACTGGCAGGCATTGTCGGCGGTCTCGCCAGGCTTGGCGTGTTCCGGCCCGGACAAATGGTCGTGCATACGGCTGGCAGGTACGGCGCGGGTGTCCTCGTCCCTGCCGCGGATGCCGGTGCCCTGACTCTGGCAGTTCACCCTGCCATGACCTTCACGGGAACGTCGCTCGATGTTGCCCGCCTGGTCGGGTGTCCGTTCGCGATTACGGGGCCTGCGATGTATGTGCCGATCGGTCAGGCTCTTGTCGGCGAGATTGGCGGCAACCCGGTGGTGGTCGGGGAGGAGGACCGCGCGCTCTACCACGCCGCTCTTGCCCACGGCGCGAACCATCTTGTCACGCTCGTCGCGCAGGCCATGCGCATGCTCGGGGCTGCGGGCGTGGCGGAGCCGGGGGAGTACCTGCGTCCGCTCGCCGAAGCTGCGCTCGACGGCGCGCTTCGCTCCGGCGAAACCTTGCTGACCGGTCCGGTCGTTCGCGGAGATGCCGGGACGCTGAAGGAGCATCTTGCGGCCATGCGCGCCCTCGCCTTCATTGACGAGAACGCTGCCGAGGCCTACGGGGATATTCCGATGTCCTATGTTGCTCTCGCAACCGCAACGACCGAGCGGGCCGTTGCTCGCCGTGTCCTCCCGGATTCTCGGCGAGACGCCGTGCTTAAGGCGTTGTCGGGGGAGCTTGCCGAAAACTAGGCCGACCTGATGGCCGGATTCGACGCCAACGGATCATGAGGCCACGCAAGGCACCTTCGTTATTGCGCACAACTCGGAGAGAAGCGTTGCGCCGTGCGGGTCAGGCTCCGTTGCGCAACGTCCGGCTCCGAGCCGTGCCGCACGGGTCGCCTGACTGCGCAACCTGCCCGTGTCGAGTGCGGCCGTGGTTTGCCCTGCTGGGGTGCTCGCTTGTGCTGTGCCTGTTCGGCCTGGTCGGTTGTGCCGGCCTCGGCCTGCCTGGTTCGCTTTGCCCGCTCTGGCCTTGAGCGCAACTCGGAGCGGTTCGTTCCGTGTCGCATGTTCGGTTGCGGTTCTGTGCGTCCTGCTCCGGGTTGTGCCGCATCCGGCCGGGCTGTGAGGGGAACAGCACCCGGCTCGCCCCCGCTGCGGCGGCGCATAGGGGCGTAGCATGGCGCCGTGGCTATTTTGACTCGCACCAAGGAAGAACTCGCTGCCGCCCTCGCCGCGCTCGAGGGCGATACCGCTCTTGTCATGACGATGGGTGCCCTGCACGACGGGCACATGTCCCTCGTGCGTGCTGCCCGCGAGGTGGCGGACAACGTCGTCGTCTCCATCTATGTCAACCCGCTGCAATTCGCGCCGAACGAGGATTTCGACGCCTATCCGCGCACCCTCGAAGCGGACATGGAGCTCCTTGACGCGGTCGGCGTGGAGGTCGTCTTTGCGCCAAGCGACGAGGCGATGTATCCGCGCGATCCGCTCGTGCTCATCGAGCCGGGGCCGATGGCGACCGTCTACGAAGGTGCCACACGTCCTACCCATTTCGCCGGCGTGCTCATGGTGGTGCACAAGGTCATGAATCTCGTACGTCCGCGCTACGCCTTTTTCGGCCAGAAGGATGCCCAGCAGCTCGCCCTCATTCGCACGATGGTGGCCGATTTGGACATGCCGGTGGAGATTCGCGCGGTACCGATTCGCCGCGATGTGGATGGCCTCGCCCTTTCCTCGCGCAATTCGTATCTGTCCGAGACCGAGCGTATCGAGGCGCTTGCCTTGTCGCAGGCGTTGAGCCTTGGCGCCGACCGGGCGCGCGCGGGCGGCACTCCCGCGGAGGTTCTCGAGGCGGCGCGCACGTATCTTGGGAAGGCGCCGGGCGTTCGCGTCGATTATCTTGCGCTTGTCGATCCGCAGACGTTTGTTCCGCTGGCGGGCGACGATGCTCCGATGGCGCCGGGCGGCGGGGCGGGTCTGCGCGCTCGTGGGGGGAACGTTGGCTGGCTTGGGAGCGAAACGGAGCCGGCTGCGGTGCCGGCCGAGGGCGAGGCGGATCGGGCGCTTCCGAAGCGCGGATTGCTTGCGGTTGCGGCCTGGGTGGGGCCGACCCGTCTGATCGACAATGCGGAGGTGGAGCTTCATGGCTGACGTGCTTCGTTACCGCCGGATGATGACCGGCAAGATCCATCGCGTGCGCGTCACCGCCGCGGATCTCAACTACGTCGGCTCTATCACCGTCGATGCCGACCTGCTCGAGGCCGCCGACATCCTG
>CACYEE010000089.1 GCA_902773415.1 uncultured Actinomyces sp. | reverse complement strand
CTCGGAAGGATGCGCGGGGCGGCAATCGGAACGCTATGGCGGATTCGACCCATCCGAGTCCGATCATCCTTCCGAGACGGCCCCCTGCGTCGCCGTGAGACGGAACGAAGCGATCGAATACCCAATGCGACAATCACCGCGATGGCGCCCTGACGGGACGGCCCCTCGACGCAAGCTCCACCAGCCAGCCCGCCACCACGACGGCATAAGCTGCCACGCCACCCCAGCCACCACACCCGAACCGCAAGAACTCGAAGCCAAAAAGGAACCGTCCCAAAAGTCAAAGACTTGTGGGACGGCCCCAACGGAATCGGGATCGGGAAAGCCCCTGCATGCAGACGGAGGCGCTTGCAAGGACTTTCGTGCCTACATGTCGGTAGTCAGCGTGGTGTCGCGCGGAACGACGGTGATGCCGCCGTCCGAGACGAAGAAGCCGCGAGCGTGATCGTGCTTCTTGTCGACGCCGACAACAACGCCCTCGCCGACGACGACGTTCTTGTCGAGAATCGTGCGTTCCACCCTCGCGTTCCTGCCGATGTCGCAGCCGTCGAAGATGACCGACTGGTCGACCTCTGCCCACGAGTTGACCCGGACGCCGGGGGAGAGGACGCTGTCGCGCACGCTGCCGCCCGAAACGATGACGCCGGGAGAGACAATCGAATTGACGGCCCGGCCAATGCGGGTCTCGTAGCCGTAGACGAACTTTGCCGGAGGAAGGCCCGTGTAGCCGGTGAGAATCGGCCAGCGGTCGTTGTACAGGTTGAAGACAGGGTTGACGGCGATGAGATCCATGTTGGCCTCGAAGAAGGCGTCGATGGTGCCGACGTCGCGCCAGTAGTTCTGGTCGCGTTTGAGCGAACCGGGAACGGCATTGTCGGTGAAGTCGTAGACTCCGCAGTTGCCGTCGTTGACGAAGGCGGGCACGATATTGCCGCCCATGTCGTGGGCGGAACTCGAATCGCCGGCATCGGCGCGAAGCGCCTCCTCAAGGGCATCGGCGGTAAAGACGTAATTGCCCATCGATGCCAGGAACTGGTCGGGGGCGTCGGGCAGGCCGAGGCCGGTCGTGTCCTGGGGCTTTTCGAGGAAGCGGTAGACCTTGCCGGGGTTCGCCTTGTCGGTATCGATCACGCCGAAGGACGGGGCGAGCTCCATCGGCTGCCGGATCCCCTCGACGGTGAGGTCGAATCCCGAGTCGAGGTGCTGCTCGATCATCTGGGAGAAGTCCATCGTGTAGATGTTGTCGGCACCCGTGACCAGGACGATGTCGGGGCGCTCTTCGTCGAGCACGTTCCACGACTGGTAAATCGCGTCGGCGCTGCCAAGATACCAGTTCTTGCCGCGGCGCTGCTGGGCAGGAACGGTTGCCACGTAGTTCCCAAGCATGTTCGACAGCCGCCACGTCTTGGAGATGTGCCGGTCGAGCGAGTGGGACTTGTACTGCGTGAGCACGATGACCTTCAGGTAGCCCGAATTGATGATGTTGGAAAGGGAGAAGTCGATGAGCCTGTAGATTCCGCCGAAAGGAACGGCCGGCTTTGCCCGGTCCTGCGTCAGCGGCATCAGGCGCTTGCCTTCCCCTCCTGCGAGGACAATTGACAATACGCGAGGGTTTTTCTTCATGGGACATAGCCTAGTCGTTGGGGTGACGAATCGCACGTTGGGAACGAAGCCCGAAACTGTCGCTATCTTGACGTCGAGATAAATGATGGCGGCGCAGGCACGCGAACAAAAGGCGCGGGCCTGCCCGTCCGATGCGGGGACTCCCCGTCGGACGGGGCCAAGCGGTGATAAATCGTCGTCGCTCCATATAGGATAGGGGCTGTCAAATCCGCGCCGATCGAAGGAGATTTCATGCGCGTTGACCTCATCACCCGCGAATTCCCGCCCTACGTCTACGGAGGGGCCGGCGTTCACGTTACCGAACTCTCGAAGGTTCTCGCATCAAGAATCGACGTCAAGGTGCGCGCCTTCGACGGTCCGCGCTCGGCCGAGGACCTCAAGCTCGCCCCCGCAGGCGTCGACGTCGTCGGCTATCCCGATTCCGCCGAACTGGCCGAGGCCAACGGGGCCCTCAAGACGCTCGGCGTCGACCTCGCAATCGCCCAGGACGTTGCGGGCGCCGACCTTGTTCACTCCCACACCTGGTATGCGAACATGGCCGGCCACTGGGCCAGCCTGCTCCACGAGATTCCCCACGTCATCTCCGCCCACTCTCTCGAGCCGCTTCGCCCGTGGAAGCGCGAGCAGCTCGGCGGCGGCTACAACGTGTCCTCCTGGGCCGAAAAGACCGCCTACGAGGCGGCCGCTGGCATCGTCGCAGTCTCCTACGCCATGAAGGACGATATTCTTCGCGCCTACCCGGCCATCGACCCCGACAAGATCCACGTCATCCACAACGGCATCGACCTCGACGACTGGAAGGCTCCGCAGACCGACGCCGAATGGGAAGCCGCCCGCGAATACTTCGCCTCGTACGGCCTGGACCCCGACTCCCCGACCATCATCTTCGTCGGCCGCATCACCCGCCAGAAAGGCGTTCCCGGATTCCTGCGCGCCTTGCGCCAGGTGCCCGGCGAGGTGCAGGTCGTCCTGTGCGCCGGCGCTCCCGACACGCCCGAAATCGCAGCCGAGACCCGCACCCTCGTCGAGGAGCTGCAAAAGGACCGCGAGGGCATCGTCTGGATCGAGGAGCACCTTCCGCATGACGAAATCGTCAAGCTCGAGGCATGCTCGACGACCTTCGTCACCCCCTCCGTCTACGAACCGCTCGGCATCGTCAACCTCGAGGCGATGGGCGTCGGCCTGCCCGTCGTCGGCACCGCCACCGGCGGCATCCCGGACTGCATCGACGACGGCGTCACCGGCACCCTCGTTCCGATCGAACAGATGGACGACGGCACCGGCACCCCGCTCGACCCCGACAAGTTCGAGGCCGACCTTGCCGCGGCGCTGACCGACATGTGCTCCGACCAGGCGCGCGCCAAGGAAATGGGCGCCGCAGGCCGCAAGCGCGTCGAAGACCTCTTCGCATGGGACGCGATCGGCGCGAAGACCGTCGAAATGTACGAGAAGGTCCTTGCGCAGGCCTGATTCGAAGGTTCGGTGCCAGGTGCCGATGGTTCCGGGACCGGAGCCACGGGCGCCTGGCACCGGCTGTTCTTCCTTGCGACGGGAGAGAGCCGTGGCGACCCCGATTCTCGACATGCGCGGCGTCACCGTGCGCCGGGCCGGTCGCCCGATTCTCGATGGCCTCGACTGGCGAATCATGCCGGGCGAACGCTGGGTCGTGCTCGGCCCGAACGGCGCCGGCAAGACAACCGCGGTTTCCGTGCTCTCGGGCCGGCTGTTTCCCACCGCAGGGCGGGTCGACATCCTTGGCATGCGCCTCGGAAGAGTCGACGTTCGGACCGAGATCTGGCCCCGCGTCGCCCTTGCCTCGGCCTGCCTCGACATGCGCTTCCCGCCCGGGCAGTGCGTTGCCGACATCGTGAAAACGGGAAAGTTCGGCCATCTTGCGAAGTTTCGCGAAGAGTGCGGGCCCGAGGACGACGCGAGGGCCGCACGTGTCCTCGCGGAGCTTGGCATCGCCCATCTGGCCTTCCGTTCCTTGCGGGGAGTGTCCACGGGCGAACGCAAACGCATCGCCATCGCGCGCGCCCTCATGGGGACACCCGAAATCCTCGTCCTCGACGAACCTGCCTCGGGCCTCGACCTCGGCGGGCGGGAACGGTTCCTCGCCGCCCTCGCCGATCTCGTCGCGGCCTGCGCTCCCGCCCCGATTCTCGTAACCCACCACGTCGAGGAGATTCCGCCAGGCTTTACCCATGCGCTCCTCGTGCGCGACGGGCGCGCCTATGCCGCCGGGCCACTTGAGGAAACCCTGTCCTCGCCCGTGCTCTCCGGACTCTTCGGGCTCGACCTCGACGTCCGGCGCGAAGCCGGACGCTACCGGGCCATCGCTTCCGGCGAACGAGACCGGCCACGGGCGAGGGGCCGCGCAGGGAACATGTAGAACGGGACTGCCCCGTGGCGGATTGCGGCCCTTCTTCGCGCGACGGGTAGAATGGCCGGAGCAAGCCGCCGTATCTCGGGAAGAAAGGATTGCGCCATGCCATGGACCGTATGGCTCATTGCCGGCCTCGTCGCCCTGGCCATCGAAATCTTCACAACGGACTTCACGTTCCTGATGCTCGGTGCCGGAGCGATTGCCGCAGCGGGCGCGGCGGCGGCAATCGGCAACATCTGGATTCAGATTCTCGTCTTCGCCGTCGTTGCCGCGAGCCTTCTCGTTCTTGTGCGGCCGTGGGCCAAGAACCATTTCAACGTTGCGGGGTCGCGGGCAGGATCGGCCGATGTCCTTGTCGGCAAGGATGCCATTGCCGTCACCGCCGTCGATTCCGTTGCGGGACGCGTGAAGATTTCCGGCGATGTATGGTCCGCGCGTTCGGCGGGCGGCCCGATTGCTGCGGGCTCGACGGTCCGCGTCGTCGCCATCGACGGGGCGACCGCCGTCGTCGAGCCGCCCGCGTGATTCGCGCCCTGCCTTCCGCCGTCCTTGTTCCCCGTGCCGTCGTGGCCGGCACGTCCCGACACGCCGCCACGCCGCAACCTGTCAGACAAAAGGAGTCATCATGCCTGGAGTTTTCAGCACTCTGCTCATCGTCCTGCTCGTCCTTATCGTGGGAGCGATCTTCCGTGCCGTCGTCATGGTGCAGCAGGGCTCGAAGGTCATCGTCGAACGGCTCGGAAAGTATTCCAATACCCTCGACCCCGGACTCCACTTCCTCGTGCCCTTCATCGACCGCGTGCGCGCCACGATCGATACGCGCGAACAGGTGGTGCCTTTCCAGCCCCAGACCGTGATTACCGCCGACAACATCAACGTGTCGATCGACACCGTCATCTATTACCAGATCACCTTGCCGGAGGCGGCGACCTACGAGATCGCCAATCCGATGCTCGCCATCGAACAGCTTGCCGTCACCACGATGCGCAACATCATCGGCAAGATGGACATGGAACAGGCCATCAACGGCCGCGACACCATCAACGGCCAGCTTCGCGGCGAACTCGACGACGCCACCGGCAAATGGGGCATCCGAGTGACCCGCGTCGAGCTGAAGGAAATCGATCCTCCCGCTTCCGTGCGAACCGCGATGGAACAGCAGATGAAGGCCGAGCGCGACCGCCGCGCCCAGGTCCTTACCGCCGACGGTCTCAAGCAGTCTGCGATCTTGACGGCCCAGGGCAACAAGCAGGCCGCGATTCTCGAGGCCGAAGCAGCCAAGCAGGCCGCCGTTCTGCGTGCCGAGGGCGAGGCCCAATCCGCCCGGCTGCGCGCAGCGGGCGAAGCTTCGGCCATCCTTCAGGTTTTCGACGCGATCCACAAGGGCAATGCCGATCCGAAGCTGCTTTCCTACGAGTACATCAAGATGCTCCCGGAGATCGCAAAGTCCGAATCCTCGAAGATGTGGATCGTTCCGACCGAGCTGACCGCGGCCTTGTCGGCCGTCTCCGGCGGCTTCTCCGCGTCCGCCGCGTCCGGCGGCGACGACGCCCGCGCGCAGGTCGAATCGACCGGCGTTGCCCCCGGTGTTTTCGAGGAAATCGAGTTGCCTTCGGTGGCGCAGGCCCTGGCCGAGGCAAAGGAATCGGCGAACGTGTCCGAAGCGGAGGCAGCCGCCCCCGAAATCGGAATCGGAGCGTCCGCCGACCCCTTCGAGCTGGCAGGCCAGGCTCCCGCGCGTCCGGACCTTTCCGATTCGACGCGGATTCCCGTCGTCGACGAACCTCTCGGCGGTTTCGCAATGCCTGGCGACGAGCACGAGGGAATCTGAAGCCGTGATCGTTCGCGTGGCAGACCTTGCCGATCCGAGGCTCGAGGACTACACGAGGCTCAACGACGTCAACCTTCGCAAGCATCTGGAGGCGGAGCGCGGCCTCTACATGGCCGAATCGACAAAGGTCATCATGAGGGCCATCCAGGAGGGCCATGTTCCGCGGTCGTTCCTCGCTGTCGAGAAGTGGCTGGCGGACCTTGAACCGTGGATCGAGAAGGCGACCGGGGCAAGGGACGGCGGCGAGGTTCCCGTTTTCCTTGCCGACGAGGAGCTGCTCAAGGATATCGTCGGATACAACATGCACCGAGGATCGATGGCCGCCATGCATCGGCCTCCCCTTGAAGAACCCTTCGAGCTGCTGTCCCGTCTTCGAGGAGGAGAGGGCGCGCGCCGGGTCGTGGTGCTTGAAGCTCTGGTCGACCACACGAACGTGGGCGCGATCTTTCGTTCCGCGGCCGCCCTCGGCGTCGATGCGATTCTCGTTACCGACGATTGCGCCGATCCTCTTTATCGCCGCTCCGTCCGGGTATCGATGGGAACCGTTTTCCAGGTTCCCTGGACGCGCATTTCCAGCTGGCCGGCTTCGATGGAGCGCCTTCGCGAAGCCGGCTACGTGACGGCCGCTCTTGCCCTCGACGAGGACGCCATCGCCCTCGACGTATTCTCGGCGCTTCCCGAGGTGGTTTGCGACGATTCGAAGGTCGCCGTCGTCATGGGAACCGAGGGCGACGGCCTCAAGGCGCGGACAATCGCCGAAGCGGACCACGCCGTGATCATCCCGATGGCAGGGCATGTCGATTCCCTGAACGTGGCGGCTGCAACGGCGGTGACCTGCTGGGAGTTGAGGCTTCGATGACGGCTGTGCGGATCGAGGGCGGCATCGACCCTTGGGAAGCGAAGGCGGCAGCGCGCCAATTCGGGAAACTCCTGCACGCCCGCCGCAGGGAACTCGGGCTTTCGCAGGGGAAGGTGGCTGCGGCGGCCGGAATGGACAAGCGTCATTACCAGGAGCTTGAGCACGGGTTTTCCAATTCGCGCACCGGAAGTCCGGCCAATCCGCGCCTCGTGACGCTTCTGTGCCTTGCCAGGGCGCTTGCCCTCGATCCGCAGGAACTTGTGCGCGTGGCGGCGAAGGGAGCGGATTCGGTCTACCTTTCGCGCGAGGATTCCTGAAGGCGGCAAAAGGGCGCGTCAGGAGAAGGGTGCCGCGCCGTCGAAACCGTTGTGCCGCCAGGCCTCGTAGACGGCGATGGCGGTGGCGTTGGAGAGGTTGAGAGAGCGGCGGCGGGGAGCCATCGGAATACGGACGGTCTTCGTGATTGCCGGATGCGTGAGGGCCCACACCGGAAGGCCAACCGACTCCTTGCCGAAGAGGAAGGCGTCGCCGGGCCGGTAGGCCTCTTCGGCGAAGGAATTGCCGGTGTGCCCGGTGAAGGCGAAGATGCGCACGTTGCCGAGATCGGCAAGGCAGGCGTCGAAATCCTTATGGACATGCAGGTCTGCGAGGTCGTGGTAGTCGAGGCCGGCGCGCTTGAGGTGCTTGTCGTCGAAGTCGAAGCCGAGCGGCTCCACAAGGTGCAGCGTGGCTCCGGTGCAGGCTGCAAGGCGGATTGCGGCACCGGTGTTGCCGGGGATCTCCGGTTCGAGGTAGACGATATGGAACACGGGGCTAGCGTTGGTAGGTGACGGTCAGGCGAGACTGCGCGATCGTGTGGAACAGCGTGGCGAAGGCGACTCGCGTCGGTGTCGAATCGGCCGGATCGATGCCGAGCGTTTCGACGTCAAGGGCGCGCACGACGAAGATGTAGCGGTGCTCGTGGTCGCCCACGGGCGGTGCCGCGCCCATCCAAGCCGGCTCGTTTGCGTCGTTGCGCACGTGGAATCCGGCCGGCAGCGTCGCGTCGCTTGCGCCTGCGCCTTCGGCGAATTCGGCGACGGAGGCGGGAATGTCGATGACGGTCCAATGCCAGAAGCCCGACGGCGTGGGCGCGTCCGGATCGAAGCAGGTGACGGCGAAGGACTTCGTCTCGGGCGGGAAGCCTTCCCAGCGCAGATGCGGGGAGACGTTGTCGCCGACGCCGGAGCACAGGTCGGGCATGCGCTCGCCTTCGGCGATCGTGTCGGATGTCAGGGAGAATTCGGGAAAGCGCGGCAGGATCTCGTAGGGATCGGGCGCGACGGGGCGTGTAAGGTCCATGAAGGAAACCTTAGCGAAAAATCCCCGGTTTTGCTCTGGACCGTTTCGTGCTTTGGGGTTGCCGGCACGGTGGGGAGCTTCTTTTCCTGCCGCCCTCTCGCATGTCCCGACTGTTCGGCGCGGTTTTCGGGGAAAGAGCGTCAGGAAGGAGGAGGGTCTTATGGCGGAAAGCGCGGCTTTGCGTCTTGAGCGTGCGCGCAGCGCCCTCGCTCTTGCCGAGCAGGCGGCGGGAGCGGAGCCGGCCATATCGGCTCCGTGGGGGTGGAGGTGGCGGGTCGGGGCGCTCGGCGCGTTCGCGTGCATATCGATGCGGACGGCTGGAAGGCGGAGCCGATGCCGGGGATGGTCGGATGATTGCGGGCGGGTTGTGCGGATGCGTTTCTTTCCGGTTGTCAGGGGGCCGTGCGGGTCAGGACTGGCCTTTGGCGAAGGCCGAGCTTGCCGGGGATGTCGAGGCCTGCCAGGCTGCGGGACAACGGCGAAAGCACGCGCGAAATACGCAGCCCTGGCAGCGGCAGCCGTCAACGGCACCGCGTATTTTTGCCGCATCCACCTTAACGCAGCCCACGGCAGGAGGAGAGGAAGCGGGAAGGCCGCGGCAAGCTGGGGCCAGTAGCCGGCAGGAGCG
>CACYEE010000088.1 GCA_902773415.1 uncultured Actinomyces sp. | reverse complement strand
GCCTGTGGGTGACGCCCGCCGAACATGACCGCATGGAAGCTATCCTGAACACGTGCCCCGCCCAGACCGTGCCGGGCCTCGACGGCATCACGAATCTCGAAAAGGACTTTCTGGCCTCGCTTTCGCACTCGTCTTCCGCCCCGAGTCCTGCGCCCGATTCCAATCCTGCCCCTGACCCCGGCCCGAATCTCCCGGCCGGCCAATGCTCTCTCGGAAGCGGCCCCGCCTCCTTCCACGACGTGACAGCCCAGCACCCCTTCCTCCGCGAAATCTCCTGGCTGTCGCGGACCGGCATCACGACCGGCTGGTCCGACGGAACCTTCAAGCCCGGCCAGTCCGTCTCCCGCGCGGCCTTCGCCGCATTCCTTTACCGATACGCCGGCTGCCCCTCCTTCACGCCCCCGGCACAGAGCCCCTTCCGGGACGTTCCGACGAACCACCAGTTCTACCGCGAAATCACATGGCTTGCCTCCTCGGGAATCACGACGGGATGGCCCGACAAGTCCTTCCGGCCCGAAACCCCCATCGGACGCGACGCGATTGCCACATTCCTCTACCGTTTCGCCGGTTCGCCAGCCTTCACGCCGACAATCTCCTTCCACGACATCTCCACGTCCGAGCACCGCACATCCATTCTCTGGCTGGCCTCCACCAGCATCACGACCGGCTGGGCCGACTCCACCTTCCGGCCAGCCAACAAGACCGAACGTGGTGCCATTGCCGCCTTCCTCTACAGGTTCGCACTGCGAGGCATCGAGGTCCGCGCCCAGGCGGGAGCCGTCACGCTCACGCCATACATGCCGCCGCAGCCGGCTGCGCACCCGACCCCGCCGCAGCCGCAAGCGCCCTATGCGAACTGCAAGGAAGTCTGGAACAGCCTTGGCCGGCCCATCCGCTCGACCGACCCCGGATACTCGCGCAAGCTCGACGGAGACGGCGACGGCGTCGGGTGCGAAACCCGCCCGCGAGGTGCATAGCCGTCCCCCTTGCTCCGCAAATCCGCCGCTGGCCGCTCCCTGAACACAAGAGTTCGGCTTTGCCCGCGCCTCGCGAGCGCCAGGGGCCCTCTCGGAAGGACAAATCTCGTTGGGGTGGGGTTCGGAACAACGTTCCGAACCCCACCCCAACCGTTTACGCAGGTCAGAGAGCTGAGTGTCGGAAAAGGGACAGTCCCCTTTCCGACACGCGGAAGGTCGGCACGAACTCGCGCGAAACCGGAGCAAAAAAGCCGTAGTCGACAGCCTCCTTGGCCTCAACCATGAATGCGAGCATTCACGCCTCCCGGCCGCGTCGCTGTGACAGGAAGCGAAGCGGCCGAACACCCCTGCGACACCCCACGGTGGCCGCGCCCTTACGAGGCATCCCTTTAGCGTCGCCGGCGCCTCGCGCCCATCGTCATGAGCGAACCGGCAGGCATGACCTTCTCCGGCGAGAGCGATTCGGGCACGGCCCCCAGCGTCAGCGCGAACACGGGCGGAGCGGCCTGGGAGAGTTCGAGGCGTCCTCCGTCAACATCGGCAAGCTGGCGCGCAATCGCAAGGCCGTATCCCGTCGACCCGCCCGTAGACACCCCCTTGCGGAAAATGGCCTCCGCGAGGTCCTCCGGCACGCCCTCCCCTTCGTCGCGCACCTCGACAACAACCCCGGCACCCCCGGCCGAACGTGCCGAAACCCGCGTCGTTCCCTCGCCGTACTTGAGGGAATTCTCGATGAGCGTCGCAAGAATCTGCGCCACCGAGGACGGCGTCGCCAAAACCGGCAGGCCCGCCCGGTCTTCGAGAACAAGACGGCGGCCGGCCGCATCGAAACGGCGTTTCCACTCGCTGTGCTGCTGATCGAAAATCGGGCCGAGCCGCACGACCTCCGTCGCTCCCCCGGCGGCGGAACGCGACTGCACAAGAAGGTCCTCGACAACCCGGGCCAGGCGTTCGACCTGCTCAAGCGCAAGCCCCGCTTCCTCGCGCACCGCTGGAATCTCGGCGAGATACTGGATTTCTTCGAGCCGCATCGACAGGCCCGTCAGCGGAGTGCGAAGCTGGTGCGAAGCGTCGGAGGCAAACTGCCGTTCGGCGGAAATCCGCCCCGCAATCCGGTCCGCCGCACGCCGCAGCTCCTCGTAGACGAGATCGATCTCCTCGAAGCCCGAAACCCTCAGGCGCGGCCGCGAACGCCCCTCGCCAAGCTGTTCGGCTGCGGCGGCAAGAAACACGAGAGGCTCGGATAGCCTGTCGGCACCATGAAACGCAACCCGGATTCCGACAGCGGCCATCAACGCCATTCCCGCGAGCGCCCCCGAATCGAACAGAACGATGTGACGCACGATCGCTTCGCGCGCCACGCTTTCCGACTCGCCGAGACGCCACAGAAGCATCGAGCCGACCGCCATTGCCGGCACTCCGAGGATGACGATGGCACCGGCCACCACCGCAAGGGTCATCCGCAGGGCGTAGCGGCGCACCGGCCTGCCCTATTCGCGCTCGAAGCGGAATCCGAGGCCGCGCACGGTGGCGATATAGCGCGGCTTTCCGACGGTGTCTCCGAGCTTGCGGCGCAACCACGAGATGTGCATGTCGAGCTTCTTCGTCGAGTCGTCGGCGGAGGTGCCCCATACTTCGGCCATGAGTTCGTCGCGGGAGACGGCCGTTCCGGCGTGCCGCATGAGGATCTGGAGAAGCTCGAATTCCTTGGCGGTGAGCTGGAGCTCTTCGCCGCCCCGGAAGGCGCGGCGTGCGGCGACGTTCACGGAGATGTCCTGGGCTCGCAGGATGTCGGAGGGAACGTCGATGCGGTCGGCGCGGCGCAGGAGGGCGCGCACGCGGGCAAGCAGTTCGGCGAGCCGGAAGGGCTTGGTGATGTAGTCGTCGGCGCCGGCGTCGAGGCCGACGACCATGTCGACTTCTTCGGAGCGGGCGGTGAGGATGAGGATCGGGAAGCCGAAGCCGCGCGAGCGGGCCTGGCGGGCAACGTCGAGGCCTTCCATGTCGGGCAGGCCGAGGTCGAGGATGACCATGTCCATTCCCTGCCCCATTTCTTCGAGAGCTTCGCGGCCGGTTTCGACGAGTACGACGCAGTAGCCTTCGCGGCCGAGCACGCGCACGAGCGGCCCGGAGATGGCGGCGTCGTCTTCCACCAGCAGAATGTTCGTCACGTCCCTCTCCTTGTTTTCGCTATGCTCCAGGCATTCGGCGCAGCTCGAGCACGCGGGTTTCCCCGATGCCCTTGAGGTCGCGCCGCCCGAGGTCGGTTGTGGCGTATCCGAGCCGCAGGGTTCGGATGATTCCCGAGGTCTTTTCGTCGGTCAGCACGGTGTTCGGCATGGCTTCGCTCGCCAGGCGCGAGGCGAGGTTGACGGAAGGGCCGAAGATGTCGCCGAAGCGGGAGACGATGGGGCCCCAGACGACGGAGGCGCGGATGGGCAGCATTCCGTCGACGGCGCGGAGCCGTTCGACGATGGCGGTGGTGACGTCGGCGGCGATGTCGATCGTGTCGGCGACGTACAGGAAGGCGTCTCCGATGGTCTTGACGACGCGGGCGCCTTTCGAGGTGATGGTGTCGCGGCAGACCCTGTCGAAGGTCTCGATGAGTTCGATGAGTTCGTGGTGGTCGAGTTCGTTGGATCTCATCGTGAAGGAGACGAGGTCGATGAAGCCGACGGCACGGTTGATGTGGGTGTTTCCTGCGGCTTCGGTGGGCATTGCGGTCCATTCGACTTCGGTGCGGCGCAGGTGTGCGGCAAGGTGGCGTTTCCAGGCGTAGATCATCTGCATCTGGAGGAAGTCTTCGTAGTCTCCGATGTGGTCGAGGAGCCAGAAGCGTGCGGAGATCGAGTCGAGTCCGAGGGTGCCCTCGGCGTATTTGAGGAGGGCGTCCTGCTGCCAGAGGACGAGGCGGTCCATCGCTTGCGATTCTCCTCGGGTGAGGGCGCGCAGCGGGTCGAGAGACATTCCGGTGGGGAGGTTTTCGGATTTCAGGAGTTCGCCGTGGATCCGCATCGCCGTGATGTCGCCTTCGGTGAAGAGGGTGTCGGTTTCCGGTTCGCGGATTGTGGGGAAGCCGAGGTCGCCCCAGAACCAGGTGACTTGTTCTTCGGTGAGGTCTGCCATGTCTGCCGCTTGGGCGACGGTGTAGACGGCGGGGCCGCCGAGGAGTTCTTCGATGTGGCGTTCGACGGTGCTGGCTGCCAATTCCGCCGTTGTCGCGTTTGGCATAATCGTTTCGTCCGATTCCGGGTTTGGCGGGTTTCGCATGTCATCGTCGTTCATGACCACCTCCTCTTATGGCATACGCCACACAAGTGTAGCCGTTTTGGGCGCGCGCCGCCACGCTCCTCGCGTCATTCGTGCCGCGCCGGCTGCTTCGGCAGAGGTTTCGACGACGGTGCGGACGGGCGGTGTCCGCGATAGTCTTGGACGGTGAGCCTACCACTTCCCCGCCTTCGCCTTGTCCTTGCGTCCAAATCTCCGGCCCGTCTCGCAACGCTGCGCGCGGCGGGGATTTCGCCCGAGGTGCGTGTTTCGCATGCCGACGAGGATGCGCTGCTGGCCCGGATTTCGGGCAGTCCGGCCCAGCAGGTGCTTGCGCTTGCCACGGCGAAGGCGCTCGATGTCGCCCGTGCGATGCGGGCCGACCCTGCGCATGCTTGCGGTGGCGAAGGCGTTTCGGGGCCGGGTGCGACGCCGGATTCGTGCGCCTGCGCGGCGCGAGCGCACAGCGAAGCCGAGGGACGCAGCGTCGCCGACGGGCACGGCG
>CACYEE010000087.1 GCA_902773415.1 uncultured Actinomyces sp. | reverse complement strand
GCTCAAGTGGCGGAATTGGTAGACGCGCACGGTTCAGGTCCGTGTGCCTTTGCGGGCGTGGGGGTTCAAGTCCCCCCTTGAGCACAGGTAACGTCCCGGCTCGGTCGGGGCGTTTTCTTGTGCCCGCCGTGACGCGCGACGTCATGCGACCGGCCCGGGCCGTTTTGCCGTCGCGGCGTGGCTATTCCGCGACGTGTGGCGGAAGATACGAAAGCGGAAAAGAGACGTTCGCTCCCTGATGAGGCCCCGAACAAGGGACTTTAGTGCCAGACGTCAAGGGTCTCAGCCCACACCGCAACCGCCCGCCAAAGCAAGAATGCACCGATAGACTGGCCCACATGGCGTGCGCGCCCCTCGGGGAACGCGCGCCCCTCAACCGCCTGCGCCGCAGGCATCGGAGGATCCGCACCGACGCGGCCGCGAAGGGACGCGAAGGAATCCCGCCGATGCATGGGGCAACGGCACTCGTTATTCCCTGACGACGAGCGAAGGAAGAAGAAGAATATGGCAATCACGCGCATGACCGCACTGCTTGCGGGCGCGGCCCTCTGCCTGGGCAGCGTCGCAACCGTCGATTCGACGGCCGTCGCCGACGACACGTGCACCGGCCCGAAGACGATTTCCGTCATCGGAGTCACCGACTTCCACGGCCACATCGAAAACGCGACGAAACTCGCCCACGGCCTCGCCAACAAGCGCGCCGAAAACCCGAACACGGTCTTCGTGTCCGCCGGCGACAACGTAGGAGCCTCCGCCTTCGAGTCCTCCATCGACTCCGACAATCCGACGATGGACATCCTCAAGGCGATGGGCCTGGCGGTCTCCGCCACCGGCAACCACGAATTCGATCAGGGCGGTGCCGACCTCGTCAACCGCGTCATGCCACGCATCGGTGCCACGTACGTGGCCGCCAACATCGGCGGGTCCGTGCCCGACCCGGTCAAGGGCGGCACCGTCGACCTCAAGAAAGCGGTCAAGCCCTACCACATCCAAGAAGTCGGCGGCGTCAAGGTCGCCTTCATCGGCGCCGTCACCGAATCCCTGCCCGCCGCAGTCTCGCCCGCCCTCAACGGCGGCATCAGCGTCGACCCGATCGCGGCAACCGTCAACAAGTACGCAGGCGAACTCAAGGACGGCAACAAAGCCAACGGCGAAGCCGACGTCGTCGTCGTACTCGTTCACGAAGACGCCCAACACGTCGCCACCGGATTCACCTCCGCATCCATCGACGCCGTACTCGGCGGCCACACCCACCTCAAGCAGCAAGGCAAGACCCCTGCCGGAGCTCCCTTCATCGAAGCCATGAACTACGGCGAAGCCTACGCGCAGCTCGACATCACCGTCGCCTGCGATGGCACCGTGACCGTTGCCGACACCATCGTCGAAACCAAGGACATCAAGCCCGACACCTCCAACCCGCTCGTCGCCCGGGTCCAGAAGCTCTACGACGCCGCAGGCGCCTACGCAAAGGCCCAGGGCTCGCGCGTGCTCGGCTGCGTCACGCCCGGCTCCACCTTCAACCGGGGCGTCACCGAACCCGGCACGAAGACCAGCGAAGGCGGCACCGAAAACCGCGGCATCCAGTCCACCCTCGGCCAGCTCGAAGCCGACATCGCCCTGTGGACCGCCAACCAGAAGTCCTCGACCCCCGTCGACCTCGCCTTCATCAACTCTGGAGGCCTGCGCACCGACCTCGACGCCGGCGGCAACGTCTCCACCGCGAACGACGGCATGGTCACCCTCGAAGAAGCCCACAACGTCACGCCCTTCGGCAACACCAACGCCGCCGTGACCCTCACCGGCGCCCAGCTCAAGAAGGTCCTCGAAGAACAGTGGCAGCCGATCGGCGCCCGCCGACCCGTCCTCTGGCTCGGCACCTCCTCCAACGTCACCTACAACTACATTCCCTACGCGGTCGACGCCAACGGCAAGGTCGTAACCGTCACCGGAACGAACGACGAAGGCAAATCGATCGCCGCGGACGGCACCGTCGCCTACCCGCGAGGCGCCGTCATCGATCTCAAGGTCAACGGCAAGGACGTCCAGGACACCGACACCTTCCGCGTCGCCGGAAACTCCTTCCTGCTCGCCGGCGGCGACGACTTCGCCACCTTCACGAAAGGCACCGACTTCGTGGACACCGGCTACGTCGACTTCGACGGAGTGATGGACTACCTCGCCGAATTCACGAAGGTCGAAGACAACCAGTGCGTCAAGGGCCTGACGGCTCCCGAAGTCCGCAACACCGCGGGCGTCTCGAAGCTCGCCGTGGATCCTGCCGCGAGGACCGCCGAAGTGACCGTCTCCGGCCTCGCCTTCTCCACCGACGAGCCCGTGCCCGCCGGCGCGTACGTGTCCGTCAACGGCGTGCCCCTCGGCTACTTCGACAACATCGAACGCCAGGCCGTGCCCACCCTCACCCCGGAAATGGGCCTGCTGACCGCGAAGGCCGAAGGCCTGTGCGACGCCGCAATCGACAAGCTCACGTCGGTTTCCCTCAACGCGATGTCCGGCATCGACACCGCCGAAGTGGTCCTCGGCGCGCGCACCGCCGAGCTCGACAGCCGCTTCGACGTGACGCAGGGCGTGTGCGCGGTTCCGGCCGAGGAGCCCGCCGACGAACCCACGTCCGACCCGACCACGGAGCCGGTTGGCATGCCTGCCGAAGAACCGACCACGGAGCCGGTCGACGAACCGACCGCCGAGCCGGTCGACGAACCCGTGGCCGCCCCGGCCGAGGGTACGGTGGACGAGCCTGCCGCCGCGGCCACGGAACCGAGCGCCAAGTCGACCGCAAATTCGACGAAGCGCAAGACGAAGAAGCCGCTGTACGCCAACTGCAACGAAGTTCTGAAGAAGGTCGGCCATTCGATCAAGAAGGGCGAGAAGGGCTACCGTGCCGCGCTCGACACCGACGGCGACGGCATCGCCTGCGAAACCGAGGCGAAGACAAAGCGCGCTGCGGCCGTCAAGGCCGCGAAGACGGCCCTGTCGAAGACGGGTACCGCGGTTGGCGGCATGATGGCGGCCTCCGCGCTGCTGACAGCCGCGGGCTTCGTGCTTGTGCGCCGCAAGATGAGCTGACGCTTTGGCGGGCCGGGACGGGGCGGTTCTGGCCGCTCCGGTTCCGGCCCCCGGTTCCGGGTGATGCGGTTTTGACTGCGGTTCCGCTCGCGTCAATAGTCGAGAAGAACGGATGGTTTCCTTCGGGAAGCCGTCCGTTCTTCGCGTTTGTTCAAATCGGGGGCGTCGTGCGGGGTGCCGCATGGCGTGGGGCGAGCAGGCCGCTGTCGCTACGTGCGTGCGTGGCGCGGGCGACGCGGGCGGGCTATGCGGGGCGACGGGGCGTTGTCGAGAACGGCGGGGCGCGACGCGGGTTGTTGCGTCCGGGCCGTTTGGCGCGTTGCCGTCGTCTTGTCCCGTCCTGTCCTGTCCCGGCTTGGTCCGGCCCGGGCCGGGGCGGCCTCGTACCTTCGTTCCGCGGTTCCCGTCGCGCCTCGCCCGTTGCCCCCAGACCGTCGCTCCCGGACTGTCGCGCAATCTCTCCGTTCCCTCCCGTTGCCCTACTCGCCGAGGCCTTCGACGAGGGCCGTCGACAGGTAGCGTTCGGCCGTGTCGGCGACGATGGCGACGATCGTTGCCCCTGCGAACTCCTCGCGGAAGGCGAGCTGTCCGGCGGCGTGGAGCGCGCCGCCGCCGGAGATGCCGGTGAGGATTCCCTCGTGGCGCGCTGCCTGGCGGGCCACCATGATCGCTTCGTCGCCGGGGACGAGGAGGATTTCGTCGATGATGCCGCGGTCGATGTTGCCGGGCACGAAGTTCGGGCCCCAGCCCTGGATCTTGTGCGGGCCGGCGGTGCCTTGCGTGAGCATCGGGGATTCGGCGGGTTCGGCTCCGATGACGCGGATGGCGGGGTCGAGTTCCTTGAGGCGCCTGCCTGCGCCGGAGATCGTGCCGCCGGTGCCGGTGCCGGCGACGAGCGCGGCGAGCTGGCCGCCGGTGTCGGCCCAGATTTCCTCGGCGGTGGTGCGGTAGTGGGCGGCGACGTTGGCCGGGTTGTTGAATTGGTCGGCGAGGATGGCTCCGTCGATCTGTGCGGCGAGTTCGCGGGATTTGCGCACGCATCCTTTGACGCCTTCGGTGGCGGGGGTGAGTACGAGGTCGGCGCCGAGCAGGCTCATGAGGACGCGGCGTTCGCGGCTCATGGATTCGGGCATCGTGATGATGACGCGGTAGCCGCGGGCGGCTCCGACGAGGGCGAGGCCGATTCCGGTGTTGCCGCTGGTTGCTTCGACGATGGTGCCGCCGGGTTTGAGGTCGCCTGAGGCTTCGGCGGCTTCGATGATGGAGAGGGCGACGCGGTCCTTGACGGAGGAGGCCGGGTTGAAGTATTCGAGTTTGGCGAGCACCGTGGCTTGCGCTCCGGGGAAGAGGCGGTTGATGCGGACGAGCGGGGTGTGGCCGATGAGTTCGGCGACGTTGGCTGCGATGTTGGCCATGTGCGGTTGTCCTTCCGTTGGGTGCGTGGCGGGTGGGCTGTGGCTGGTTTTTGTGCCGCTGTTGCGATTGTACGCCTCTTTATAATGTGAGAACGATTATCGATAAGGGGTGTCGTGCGGGCGTGCGGCGGGATGGGGAAAAGGGGGCGGTCCCCGAATCCCCTTCTTCTCGCGTGCGAGCGTGGCGGACCCTGCGCGAGGCGGCGATTGGGATGTCGTGCCCGAGATGTTGGGCGGGCCAAATTCATGCGAGCGGCTTGCGCGGATTCGTCATGCGGGCATACGGTCGGTGTCGGTGTCGGTGTCGGTGTCGGTGTCGGTGTCGGTGTCGGTGTCGGTGTCGGTGTCG
>CACYEE010000086.1 GCA_902773415.1 uncultured Actinomyces sp. | reverse complement strand
TGCGCACCGAGAACCCACCACACCCTGCCGAATTCCTCCTCCACCCAAGACCCAACCAGCCGCGACACGCCCACAAAGCAACCGATTCTAGCGTATAACTCCACCTTCGCCAGAACGCACAGTCCGCACGTGCACCCAGAACGGGCCACCCAACGCCGTCGCCCTGCCTCCGCTGTCGAACCTCTCCTCAACGATGCGCCGTCCGAGCAGCCAGTTGCGCTGATTCAAGCGACACTGAAAGCCGGCGAACGCGTCGCCGCACAGGCCCACACCATCAACGCCGCCGCCCCGCCGCCGCTTCGCGGATGCGCCCGAGCTCGGCGAAGGGCAGCGCGGTGCCGTGGCGGGTCTCGAGCACTTCCGCGCCACCATAGACGAGCCATCGCGCATCAGTTTCGAGCCCAAGATCGGCACCGAGCGCATCAAGATGCGCGAAGGCCGAGGGCCTGTAGGTCCGCGTCGCCTTGATTTCCACGCCGGCACAGGCCGACACGCCGCGGGCAAGGATAACGTCGATCTCGCGCGTATTGGATTCGCGCAGATAGTACATCGGCGGATTCTCGCCGACGTTCAGGTATCGCTTCGCCAACTCCACCACCACGGCATTCTCGTAGAGCTCGCCGCGCATGGGGTGATCCAGGTACTCGTCCACCGACGAGATTCCAAGCAAGGCGCAGGCAAGCCCGGTGTCCCAGAAATAGACCTTGGGCGCCTTCGTGATCCGCTTCGACGCATTGGCGAACCACGGCGGCAAGCGCAGGATGATGTAGCTTTCCTCCAATGCGGACATCCAGGCCGACGCGGTCTTGGCGGATACTCCGGCCTGTCCTGCGATCTCAGCAAGGTTCAGCGTTCCGCCCACACGCGCCGCGCACAGCGCCATGAAAGCCCTGAAGGCCGTCAGGTTGCGGATGCCGAGCTCCGTGCGAACGTCGCGCTCCACGTACGTCTCGACATACCCCCTGAAGAAGGCCGACGGAGTCGCCGGAGTGGAATACAGGCGCGGATATCCGCCCTGGAAGACCCATGAATCCACATCCGGACGCTCGTCGGCGGCAAGCTCCTCGTAGGAGAAAGGAAGCAGCCTCAGCACGCCGACCCTGCCCGCCAGGGACTGGGAGATCGAGCTCGACAGGAGAAAGTTCTGGGAGCCGGACAGAACATATCGGCCCATCTCCGACGAGTCATCGATTCTGCCCTGAAGATAGGAGAAGAGCTCGGGCACGCGCTGCGCCTCGTCGATCACCGCCCTCTGGCCGAGCCTGTCAAGAAACAGCTGCGGATCATCCTCTGCGAGAGCGCGGACATTCGGCTGCTCCAGGGACACGTAGCGATAATCGGGAAGCGCACTGCGTACGAGCGTCGTCTTGCCGCTTTGCCGCGGCCCCGTCACCGACACGGCAGGAAACTGGGCCAGCATGGAATGAAGAGCCGCCTCCAGATGACGAGGAAACATGAATACCACTTCCACCAGCACTACTACTTGATTTGCAAGTTCCCTACTTCCCGCTTTGCAACTATTCTACTTCCTGATTTGCATGAGTGCTAGTTCCCGATTTGCAGGTCGCCCGCTTCCCGATCCGCAAGCCAAGCCCACCGTCGCCCTCCACCGTCGCACCCGGCCCGCCAGCGCCCCTCCACCGTCGCACCCGGCCCGCCAGCGCCCCTCCATCGTCGCCCTGCACCGTCGCGCCGAAACCCCGGCGCCACCCCAATGCGGCCGAAAACACGCCTCCGACCTCGCCGAACGCATTGCCCACCTCACAATAAAACCGTACCCGGCCGTGCATTTTCTAGGGGAAGGGCCACAAAGCGCCCCTTCCGGCTTACGAGAGCGGGTGAATTTGTTGTAGGAATTCCCGTGAAGAAAGGGAGAGGCAAAGGCCCACGTCATGCCACGAAACTGACGAAGCCAAGGCAAGGGACCGCATCATCGAAGCCCGGCCACGCCGAGGCTTCCGCTTCGCCCGGAAGCCGCTCCGGCTTCCCCGAAAACCACGTAAGCACCATGTGCACAGAAAGGCACAGACATGGCTGAAACGAAAACCACCGCCACCCAGTGGACCAAGATCCTCTGGTACGGCTTCGTGGCCGGCATGATTTCTGGCATGGTGAAGATCGGTTGGGAGGTCATCTTCCCGCCGCGCACCCCCGAACGCAAC
>CACYEE010000085.1 GCA_902773415.1 uncultured Actinomyces sp. | reverse complement strand
GCAATGACGAAAGTAGGCGACTGGATGCGCCCGCCTATGCCCATCCCCGCGGCAATTCCCTGGACCAGCGTCGTCTTTCCGGCACCCAGCGGACCATCGAGCATGACGAGGTCCCCGCTGCGGGCGGCCCTGCCGAGCCGTTCGCCGATGGCGCGCATTTCCTCGGCGGTTCCGGCGCGAAGAACGAAAGGCTCGATGCTCATGCGGGACTTCCTTTCGTCTCGTCCTTGCGCGCGGGCGGCGTTCCCGTCCCGTCGCCCAGGTAGCGCCGTTCGATTCTCGGACCGAGACGGGTGACTATTTCGTAGCCGATCGTGCCGCACGCCGCACCCCATTCGTCGGCCGTGGGGACGCCCGCTGCCGCGTCGCCGAAAAGAACGGCGTCGTCCCCGACCGCCGCAGCCTCCGGCAGCTCGACCACGAACTGGTCCATGCATACGCGCCCAAGGATTCGCGTGCGTGCGCCCGCAATCGACAGCGGAGCGCTGTTCGACGCCGAGCGCGCAATGCCGTCGGCATACCCGAGGGGAATCAGGCCAAGCCGGGCCGGACTGCCCGCGTGCGCGGTGTGCCCGTAGGAAACTCCCGTACCGGCCGGCACGCGACGGTCAAGAACGACGGGAGCCGAAAGCGTCATGACCGCTTGAAGCCCAAGCTCGGCGGCGCTCGCGATGGCGGGTTCGGGCGAAAGGCCGTAGAGGACGATTCCAGGGCGCACCATGTCGTAGTGCGTGGACGGATGCCACAGGGTTCCGCCGGAGGCGGCAAGGTGGTGAAGCTCGATGTCGAGACCGGCACGGGCGGATGCGGCGCGGGCCTGCTCGAAGCGTTCGACCTGGATTTCGGTCAGGCCGCATGCCGGTTCGTCGGCCCGGGCGAGATGGCTCCACAGGCCGACGACGCGGACCAGCCCCTCGGTTTCGAGGCGCCGTGCGCGCGTCGCAGCCTCGGCGAGGTCTTCAAGGGCGAATCCTCCCCTGCTCATCGCGGTATCGACCTTGAGCTGGATGCGGGCGCGACGCCCGGTCGTACGCGCGGCGAGGGCGACGGCGTCAAGGGCGGCGAAAGTCGAGACGGTGATGTCGATGTCCGCCGCGACGGCGGGGGCCAGGTCGGCATCCGGGCCGTAGATCCATGCGAGAATGCGCGGGTGCGGCCCCAGGTCCGCCCTCAGTTCGAGGGCTTCGGCAAGCTGGGCGACGCCGAGGAAGTCGGCTCCGGCCGCGAGGGCGGCCCGGGCGCAGGGCGTGCGTCCGTGGCCGTAGGCGTCGGCCTTGACGACCGCGAGCACCTTCTGGCCGTCGAGCCCGGAACGCACCGTCCGCAGGTTCGCGCCCAATGCGTCGAGGTCGATCTCGGCGAGGGAAGGATATTCCATGCGCCCCAGTCTATCGCGGGCACCCGAGGCGGGCGGCGCACGCCGGCGTGAGGCTCGCTTCCCTCCCCGGCTTACGCTTCGAGGGTCCGGGCGATCGCTTCGGGAACCGCAGCGGCAATCTCGGAAGCGCGAATCGGACGGCCCGACCATGTGCGACCGGAGGCGTCGGCCTCGACGCCAGCGGCCATTCCCGCCGCGCGCGCGTGGAGGAAGGCGGCGGCCGCGGCGAGGCGCGCGGGAATTCCGTGCCCGTCGCGAAGGTCGACGAGTTCGTCTCCCCACATCGCCAGAACCGCGCCGAGCAGTCCGGCCATGACGTCTCCCGCCCCGGCGGTTGCGCGCCAGCCGGGCGCCCCCGGCACCGCATAAAGAGGGCCGTCGGGAGCGCAGGCAATATCGACCGGACCTTTGAGCAGCACCGTCGCTCCCGTGAGGGTCGAGGCGAGGCGGGCGGCGCGGGCCGGATTCGCGGCGACGTCCTCGCGCGTGGTCGTCTCCCCGAGCGCGCACAGAAGCTCCGCGATTTCGCCCGCATGAGGCGTGAGAACGACGCTCGAACGCATCTCCGCATTCGCCGCAAGCGCGATGGCGCCGGCGTCGAGCACGACGGGGCGCCCTTCGGCGAGGGATTCCTGGAGCCTTCGGGCGACTTCCGCTGCGGCGATGTCGTCGGACATGTCGACGCCCGAACCGAGAACCCAAGCCTGGACCCGGCCAGGAACGGTGACGATTTCGGGATGCTGCATGAGCATCATTTCGGCGAGATGGCGCGGGCCGGCGAAGCGAACCATGCCCGCGCCCGCCGCGAGCGCAGCGCCCGTGGAGAGGATTCCGGCACCGGGATAGGCGAGGGAACCGGTCATGAGGCCGACCACGCCGCGCGCGTACTTGTGGGAACCGGGACCGGGGATTCGCCACAGGCTCCTGACGTCGGCTGCTTCGAGCTGGACGAGGGCGGGTTCGTCGGGGAAGCCGAAGCCGAGATCCGCGATGCGGACCTCTCCGGCGTAGCGACGGCTGGGATCGAGAACGAGGCCGACCTTCGCCGCTCCCATCGTCACGGTGACATCGGCACGGAAGGCAACCGCGGCACCGTTCTCGGCGCGGGGCACGGTACCGTCATCCGTGCCGATTCCGCTGGGAGCGTCGGCCGCGATCATGACGGGACGGCAGGCACCCGACTTTTCGGCCTCGCCGGCAGCCCCGTTCGCGGCGGCAACAATCGTGGCAAGCGGTTCGCGCAGGCAGCCGCGCGCTCCGATTCCGAGCAGCCCGTCAATGACGGCATCGGCGCGAAGGGTTTCGCTGCGAACGGCTTCGGCAAGCTCGGCAAGGCTGTCGGGAGCTTCGAGAATGCGGACCCCGGCCTTGCGGGCCGCTTCGAGCCCTTCGGCGTGCGCGGATCCGGGAACGGCCACAAGCGCCGCGCATCCGGCCCCTCGGGCGCGAAGCCGGGCGAGCGCGAAAAGGGCGTCGCCCCCGTTGTTTCCCGCTCCCACGAGTCCAAGGACGCGGGCACCCGAGACCCGGTGCCTGCCGCGGGCCTTGAGTTCGCGCGCCGTTTCGACGGCGAGGGCGTTCGCGGCCTGCTGCATGAGCGGGACGCCTGCGGCGAGCAGGGGTTCTTCGGCTTCTCGGATGGCATCGGTACGGTAGGCGCTGATCATGGGTCGAGTCTACCTCTCCGGCGGGCCCGGCGCCGCCCGCCCGTCCTGCCCTCTGCCTCGCAAGAGGGACTGTCCCCAATCGGCGTATCAAAGGGGTCTGACCCCATTGATACGCTTTCTTCCGCCCGCGGAAGTCCCTGCGCCGCCGTCACGCAGGACTCGTCGCCGCGCCGCGATCCCGTCGCTACTCGACGGTCACGGACTTGGCGAGGTTGCGCGGCTTGTCCACGTCGTACCCTTTCGCCTTCGCGATTTCGCAGGCGAAGATTTGCAGGGGAATCACGGTGACAAGCGGCATCATGAGGGTCGGCGTCGTGCGCGGCGCCCAGAAGACCTTCGATTCGTCGGCGTACTTGAGCACCTCGGCGTCGCCCTCCTCGGCGATCACGACAAGGTTCGCGCCGCGCGAGCGGACTTCCTGAAGGTTCGAGATGACCTTCGCATGCAGGAGGGGGCGGCGCGGGGTCGGCACGATGACGAACACGGGAAGGCCGTCCTCGATGAGCGCGATCGGGCCATGCTTGAGTTCGCCGGCGGCGAAGCCCTCGGCGTGGACGTAGGCCAGTTCCTTGAGCTTGAGAGCGCCTTCGAGGGCCACCGGATAGCCGACGTGGCGACCGAGGAAGATGACCGAATCGGCGTCGGCCATGTCGCGGGCGAGTTCGCGCACGCGTTCTTCCTGCTCAAGCATCGTCTCGATGCGTTCGGGCATCTTCGTCAGCTCGTCAAGGTAGCCGGCGATTTCGTCCACATACTTGTTGCCGCGGAGCTCTGCCAGATACAGGCCCAACAGGTAGGCCGCGGTAATCTGGGCGATAAAGGCCTTCGTGGAGGCGACGGCCACCTCGGGGCCGGCGTGCGTGTAAAGCACGGCGTCGGATTCGCGGGCAATCGTGGAGCCTTGGGAGTTCACGATGGCAAGCACCTTCGAGCCTTGTTCGCGGGCGTGGCGGATCGCCATGAGCGTGTCCATCGTTTCGCCGGACTGGCTGATGGCCACGACGAGGGTCTTCTGGGAGACGACGGGGTCGCGGTAGCGGAACTCGTGGGCGAGTTCGACCTCGACGGGGATGCGGCACCAGTGCTCGATCGCGTATTTGGCGACGTGTCCGGCGTAGGATGCGGTGCCGCAGGCGACGACGACGATCTTGTCGATGGTGCGCAGGATGGATTCGGGGATGCGCATTTCGTCGAGCTGGAGGCTTCCGGCATCGGTGGTGCGCCCCAGGAGCGTGTCGCGCACGGCGGAGGGCTGTTCGTGGATTTCCTTGTCCATGAAGGTTTCGTAGCCGCCCTTGACGGCTGCGGAAAGGTCCCAGTCGACGTGGAATTCCTTGCCTTCGGCGGGGTTGCCGTCGAAGTCGACGATGGTCACGTCGGCGGCGGTGATGCGGACGATCGTGTCTTGGCCGAGCTCCATCGCGTGGGTTGTTTCGCCGACGAAGGCGGCGACGTCGGAGCCGAGGAAGTTCTCGCCGTCGCCCAGGCCGACGACGAGGGGCGAGTTGCGGCGGGCCGCGACGATCTGGGTGGGGTCCTCCCCGTCGAGGCCGACGAGGGTGAAGGAGCCTTCGAGGCGGTTCGCCAGGCGACGCATGGCTTCCATGAGGTTGCCGCCTTTGGCGAGTTCGAGGGCGAGCAGGTGCGCGGCGATTTCCGAATCGGTTTCGGAAACTCGCGTGATGCCCTTCTCGGCGAGTTCGGCGGCGAGGGCCGCATGGTTTTCGATGATGCCGTTGTGGACGACGGCGACGCGCTGGTCGAAGGAAATGTGGGGGTGGGCGTTGAGGTCGGTGGGGCCTCCGTGGGTGGCCCAGCGGGTGTGGCCTATTGCGGCGGTGGCCTCGGGCAGCGGGTCGGCTTCGATGG
>CACYEE010000084.1 GCA_902773415.1 uncultured Actinomyces sp. | reverse complement strand
CGGGTGTTTGTGCTGGTCGGAGCAGGTTGACCAATGAATCGGGGCTGTTTCGGGCCTTCCCGCGAGAAAACGGTCGCAAGGTTCGCGCCCCCGCGTCGCCCTGAAACGAAAACCGCCCCGTCCCCAACGTGCCGGAGGTGCGAGGCCGGGCGCGGGCGTATCACAGGTGCCTGACCCCTGCGATACGGGACGAATCGGGCGGCGGCGCAACCTCACTGCAAGACGGCTGCCGGAGCCGGCGGGAACGCGAAATAATGGGGAGGCAGCATCCGCAATGCGCGAGAGGAATCTCAACCCTAGTGCGCATGCGCGTCCGGCTCGCGCATTCGGGGCCGACGCACGAGAGAAACGAGGAACCATGAGCACCGTCCGCCGCATCTTCGTGGAAAAGAAACCCGAATACGCCCACGAGGCACGCTTCCTCGCCACCGAAATACGCGAACTGCTCGGCATCGAATCCCTCGCGGGCCTTCGCGTCGTCAACCGGTACGACGCCGAGATCGACTCGCGCGAACTCTTCGACAAGGCCGTCGCCACGGTCTTCTCCGAACCCCAGGTCGACCTCGCCACCGAAACCCTCGACGCGCCCGGAAGCGTCGTCTTCGCCGTCGAATACCTGCCCGGCCAGTTCGACCAGCGCGCCGACTCCGCCGCCCAATGCATCCAGATCGTCTCCTGCGGCGAACGCCCGCTCGTGCGCTCCGCCACCGTCTACGTGCTCGAAGGAAAACTCTCCGACGCCGAAGTCTCCGCCATCAAGACGCACGTCATCAACCCCGTCGAAGCGCGCGAAGCCTCCCTCGACCTTCCCGAAAGCCTCGAACTCGACTGGGAAGAACCCGCCCCCGTCGCCACCCTCGAAAGGTTCGTCGAAAGCGGCGACGCCGAAGCCCTCGCCCTGCGCGCCGAACTCGGCCTCGCGATGGACGACGCCGACTTCCTCTTCCTTCGCGCCCACTTCCGTGCCGAAGGACGCAACCCGACCCTCACCGAAGTGCGCGTCGTCGACACCTATTGGTCCGACCACTGCCGCCACACGACCTTCACCACCGAAATCGACGCCGCCACCTTCGCAGACCCCACCCTTGAAGCCGCCTACCAGCGCTACCTCGCCCTGCGCGGCGAACTCGGGCGCGACAGCCGGCCCGTAACCCTCATGGACATCGCGACAATCGCCGTACGGCACCTGTCGGCCACCGGGCGGCTCGACGGCCTCGACGAATCCGAGGAAATCAACGCATGCACCGTGAAAATCAGCGTGCGCGTCAACGGCGTCGAACAGCCGTGGCTCCTCCTGTTCAAAAACGAAACCCACAACCATCCCACCGAAATCGAGCCCTTCGGCGGAGCGGCCACCTGCATCGGCGGCGCCATCCGCGATCCCCTCTCCGGGCGCTCCTACGTGTACGGAGCCATGCGCCTGACCGGTGCCGCCGACCCCACGGTTCCCCTCGCCGAAACAATGGAAGGCAAGATTCCACAGCGCCAGATCGTCCAGGGCGCGGCGCGAGGGTACTCCTCCTACGGCAACCAGATCGGCCTCGCCACCGGAATCGTCGACGAAATCTACCATCCCGGCTATGCCGCCAAGCACATGGAAATCGGTGCCGTCATCGCTGCCGCCCCCGCCGCGAACGTGCGGCGCGAGCGGCCCGAGGCCGGCAACGTCGTGATTCTTCTCGGCGGGGCTACCGGGCGCGACGGAATCGGCGGGGCCACCGGCTCGTCCAAAGCCCACGACGTCAATTCCGTGGCCGAATGCGGTGCGGAGGTCCAGAAAGGCAACGCGCCCGAAGAGCGCAAGATTCAGCGTCTTTTCCGCAACCCGGAAGCCGCCCTGCTGATCCGCCGCTGCAACGACTTCGGTGCGGGCGGGGTTTGCGTCGCCATCGGCGAACTCGCCCCCGGCCTCGACATCGACCTCGACGCCGTGCCTCGCAAGTACGAAGGCCTCGACGGCACCGAACTGGCCATCTCCGAATCCCAAGAGCGCATGGCCGTTGTCGTCGAAGCCGGCGACGCCGAACGCTTCATCGAACTTGCCGACGCCGAAAACCTCTGCGCAGTGCCCGTGGCGCGCGTGACCGCCGAAGAACGCCTCGTGATGCGCTGGCGCGGGCAGACCATTGTGGACATTCCGCGTTCCTTCCTCGATACGAACGGCGCGCCGAAGAACATCGAGGTCGAACCCGCCCCGGCGGCGTGGAACGGACCGAAGCCGCCCGAAAACTTCGCTGCCGGAATGCGCGAGACGGTCGGCTCCCTCCAGAACTGCTCGCGGCGCGGCCTGGGCGAAGCCTTCGATTCGACCATCGGCACCGGCACGGTGCTCATGCCCTACGGCGGCCGCCGCCAGCTCACCCCGATCCAGGCGATGGCACACAAGATTTCCGTGGAGCATGGCGACACGGACACGTGTTCCCTCATGAGCTGGGGATTCAACCCCGACATTTCCTCGCAGTCGCCCTACCACGGCGCATACCTTGCAGTGGTCGAATCCCTCGCGAAACTTGTGGCTACCGGCGGCGGCGCCGAGGCTTCGTATCTGAGTTTCCAGGAGTATTTTGAAAGGCTCGGCACCGACCCGCGCCGCTGGGGCAGGCCGTTTGCGGCGGTCCTTGGCGGCTTCGAGGCGCAGATGGATCTCGGGGTCGGCGCGATTGGCGGCAAGGATTCGATGTCCGGTTCCTTCGGGGATCTCGACGTGCCGCCGACGCTCGTGTCCTTCGCGGTGACGACCGCGGATGTGGACGACGTGGTTTCGCCCGAGTTCAAGCGGGCCGGGTCGAAGGTTGCCGTGCTGGCCCCCGAGTATCGCGACGGAGGCCTGCCAGAGCCCGAATCGTTGAAGGCCGTTTTTGCGCAGGTGCGGGCCTTGGCCGACGCCGGGCTTGTGCGGGCCGCCTGCACGCCGGGGGCGGGCGGGATTGCCGACGCCGTGTTCAGGATGTGCCTCGGCAACGGTTTCGGCTTCGAGTACGCCCCCGGCTGGGAGCTCGGGGAGATTTTCGGGTATTTGTACGGCGCGTTTGTGCTTGAGCTGGGCGACGGCGCGGACGTCGGGGTGATTCCGGGGGCGCGCCTGCTGGGAAGCGTGCTTGCGGCCGAGGAGATTCGCCGGGACGGCACGAGCCTGCCGATGGGGCCCCTTGTGGCCGGGCATGAAGGCCGGCTTGAGGGTGTCTACCGGACCGACGTGCCTGGGGGTTCGGCGGCGCTTCGGGGCGGAGGCGACGAAGTTGGGCGCATGTCCGGCGGGGGCGACGCGGATGGCTGCGGGCGTGGCGCGGTCGAGCGCGGCGGCGACGGCACGAGCCTGCCGATGGGGCCCCTTGTGGCCCGGCATGAAGGCCGAAGCGCAAGCGACGCGGGCACGCAGGGGCAGGCAGACCGCGTCGCCAAGGGACAGACAGACGGCGTCGCCCCCGAAACCTTCACCTTTGCCGGACGTTTCGACGGCGCGCCTGCGGTGGCCTGCGCGCGCCCTCGCTTCCTCATCCCCGTATTCCCCGGAACGAACTGCGAATACGACACGGCGAAGGCGGTCGAGGCCGCCGGCGGCCAGGCCGAGGTGTTCATCGTACGCAACCGCGACGCCGAGGCGGTCTCCCGCTCCGTGGAAGATTTCGCAAAAAGAATGGCAGACGCCCAGGCCGTCTTCATTCCCGGCGGCTTCTCCGGCGGCGACGAGCCGGACGGTTCGGGCAAATTCATCACCGCCTTCTTCCGCAACGAGGCCGTGGCGGCGGGGACGGGCGAACTCCTCGACGCGCGCGGGGGCCTCATGGCCGGCATCTGCAACGGCTTCCAGGCGCTCGTCAAGCTCGGCCTCGTGCCCTACGGGAAAATCGTGGAGCCGCGGGCCGGGGCACCCACGCTGACCTTCAACACGATCGGACGCCACCAGTCGAAGATCGTGCGCACGCGCATCGCCTCGGCTGCCTCCCCTTGGCTGCGGTTCGCGAATCCCGGCGAGGTGTACTCGGTGCCGATCTCGCACGGAGAGGGGCGTTTCGTGGCCTGCGAGCAGGAGATTCGCGCGCTCGCGGCTGCCGGCCAGATCGCCACGCAGTATGCGGACGAGGCGGGGGAGGCCACGATGGACATCCGCTTCAACCCGAACGGCTCGGTTCATGCGGTCGAGGGGATTACGTCGCCCGACGGGCGGGTATTCGGCAAGATGGGCCATTCCGAGCGGGTCGGTTCAGGGCTTTACAGGAACGTGCCGGGGCGGTTCGACCTGCGCATGTTCGACAGCGCGGTGGGCTATTTCCGCGGGTAGGGTCGTGCCGGTGCCCGGTTCGTTCGAGGCGGTTCGCGGGGCGTGCTTGGTTCCGGGGCGAAAACTGGTGTCGGTTTGGGGATTGTCCCCTTTGCGGCACCGGTCTGTCCCTTTTTCGGCATCCGGGGCCGCGGCACCGGCGGGTTCAAGCGCGCTTGCAGAGGGCGCGGGTTCTTCGGTTTGTCTTTGGGGTGCCCGTACACTGGTAGCCGTGAGCATCGCATTGTATCGGCGGTACAGGCCGCAGAAGTTTCAGGACGTCATCGGGCAGGAGCAGGTGACGCGCCCGCTCATGAACGCGCTTCGGGCGGAACGCACCGCGCATGCCTACCTTTTTTCGGGGCCGCGCGGCTGCGGGAAAACGACGTCGGCGCGCATTCTCGCCCGTTGCCTGAACTGCGCGGCGGGGCCGACGGACACTCCGTGCGGGGAGTGCGCCTCGTGTCGCGAACTGTCGGCGGAGGGCGGCGGTTCGCTCGACGTGATCGAGATGGACGCCGCGAGCCACGGCAGCGTCGAGGATGCCCGTTCGCTGGTGGAACGGGCGAGCTTTGCCCCTGCGCGCGACCGGTACAAGATCTTCATTGTCGACGAGGCGCATATGGTCACGAAGCAGGGGTTCAACGCCCTGCTCAAGCTCGTGGAGGAGCCGCCGGACCATGTCAAGTTCGTTTTTGCGACGACCGAGCCGGAAAAGGTCATTCCGACGATTCGTTCGAGAACGCACCATTATCCTTTCCGCCTCGTGCCGCCCGAACTGCTTGAGAAGTACATGGCCGGGCTGTGCGTCCACGAGGGGATGGACGTGGCCGATGGCGTGCTTCCCCTCGTCGTGCGTGCCGGCGGTGGTTCGGTGCGCGATTCCCTGTCGGTTCTCGACCAGCTCATGGGAGGCGCGGACGGCACCGAGCTCGCCTACGAGGCTGCGATTGCGCTGCTGGGATACACGGACGGCGCGCTTCTGGATGCGACGATCGAAGCGATTGCCGCCGCCGACGGGGCGAAGCTGTTCGGCATTGTCGAGTCCCTCGTCCAAGCCGGCCACGAGCCTCGGCGGTTTGTCGAGGATCTGCTTCAGCGCTTGCGCGATCTCGTCATTCTCGGCCTTGCGGGAGAGGGCGCTGCCGATGTCTTTTCCTCTGCGCCGCGAGACCGGTTCGCGCAGATGCAGGCACAGGCTCAGGCGCTTGGGCCGAAGCGCGCTTCGCTGAGCGCCGATATCGTCAACGAGGCCTTGGGTTCGATGGCAGGGGCCACTTCGCCGCGCCTACAGCTCGAACTGCTGTGCGCGAGGCTTCTGCTTGGCACCGGCCTCGGCGGGCAGCGGCCGGCTGCCGCCTCGGCTGGCTATTCGGGTTCCGGTTCGGCGGCGACGGCGAATCCGGGCGCGGATGCGATGAGTGCGAGCGAACGGGCGTCGGTCCAGGCAAAGGCGGCGCAATTGCGCGAAGCCTTCTCAAGGAAGCGGAAGGGGGAAGGCGCTTTTTCGGGGGGAGGCGCGACGCCGGTCGACGCTTCCTCGCGCCCGAGCATGGCAGCGCCTTCCGGGCCGTCCGTTTCCGATTCGTCGGGAGGTCCGGCGGGCGTGCCGGGCGGTTTCTTGGCGGGCGCGACAGGAGATGGGGCGTCCGTGGTTGCGGAAGGCGGGCCGCGAGACGGGGCAGGCTCTTGGCCCGAAGCTCCCGCGTCTTCGCGGGCTTTTGCCTCGACCGGTGCGACGGGCAGGGCGACGGGCGCCATCGCAGGCTCTGGTGCCGGGGCTGATGCCGGCGGGGCGCAGGAGTCTCCCGCGCACGCTCGCGCCGCCGCGCAGGAGGCCCCGGCCCGCACCCGGCCTTCCGGGCCGGAAACGCCGGG
>CACYEE010000083.1 GCA_902773415.1 uncultured Actinomyces sp. | reverse complement strand
CCGCATCCCGACCGAAAGGAAGCCGATGAGCCGCGTCGTACTCGTCACCCTCGACAACTTCTCGGAGAAAATGGCCGGACCCGCCATCCGGGTCTGGGAAACGGCGCGCGTGCTCGCCGCCGCAGGCCACGACGTGCGCATCCTCACCTTCGCGAAAGCAGAACGCGAAGGCGCAGGCTTCGCACTCGAACATACGGACGTGCCCCATTTCGACACCCAGCTCGGCAAACCCGACGTCGTCGTCATCCAAGGCTTCCTCGTCCACACCTTCCCGTGGCTCGGCGAGCGCCCCTTCCGCCTCGTCGTCGACCTCTACGACCCCTTCCACCTCGAATCCCTCGAAGTCGAAAAACACAACCCGCTGCCCGAACGCCAAGCCGCCCTCGCCCACGCCATCGACGAGCTGTCGAGGCAGGTGCGCGCAGGCGACTTCTTCCTGTGCGCCTCGAAAGCCCAGCGCGACCTGTGGATCGGGCAAATGGCCGCGGCCGGGCGCGTCAACCCGCTCACCTACGACGCCGACCCGACCCTCCGCTCGCTCATCGCGCTCGCCCCCTTCGGCCTTGCCGCCGCCAAGCCGGTGCAAACACGCCACGCCGCCAAAGGCGCCTTCCCCGGAATCGACACCGAAGACAAGCTCGTCATCTGGGGCGGAGGCATCTACAACTGGTTCGACCCGCTGACAGCAATCCGGGCCGTCGGACGCGCCCGAGAGACGGTGCCAAACATCCGGCTCCTCTTCATGGGCGCCAAACACCCCAACCCGGACGTGCCCGAAATGAAAATGGCAACGCAGGCCCGCGAACTCGTAGCCGAGCTCGGCCTCGAAAACCACGTGTTCTTCAACGAGGACTGGGTGGACTACGCCGACCGCCACAACTACCTTCTCGACGCCGACCTCGCAGTCTCGGCGCACTTCGACGACATCGAAACCGCCTTCTCCTTCCGCACCCGCATCCTCGACTACCTGTGGTGCAGCCTGCCGATCGTGGCCACCGAAGGCGATTTCTTCGCCGGACTCATCGAGGAGCGCGGCCTGGGCGCCGTCGTTCCCTACGAAGACGCCGAAGCGATGGCCCAGGCCTTCGTACGCCTGCTTGGCGACGACGCCGAACGCGAAGCGACGTCGGCCCGCGTCGCCGATGCCGCGGCAGGCTTCAAGTGGGAGGCGACTCTTGCGGCCCTCGTCGACTATTGCGCCGCCCCGTACCCGGCCGCCGACGCCGAACTGTTCGCAGGATCGGCTTCTTCGGAAACTGCCGACATGTCGGTGCTCTCCGCGTTGACGCCTGCGCAGAGGCTCGCCTCGCTCGCCCGGCGCACCGTCGATTCGGTGCGAACGCATGGCATGCGCGAGACAGCCGGACATGCCCGCCGGTTCATCCAAAAGAAACTCGCCTAGGCGGACTTGCTAGAATCGGCCCATGCGCATCCTCCAGGTTTCCGCCCACTATCCGCCCGATTTCGTTTCCGGCGGCACCCTCGTGCCCCGGCGCTTCGCGACGGCAGCGCAAGAGCGCGGTCATGAATCCGCTGTATTCGCCGGACGTCTCGAAGGCCTGGAACCGCTGGCGACGATGGACACGGTGGAGGAAGGCATTCCGGTGCGCTGGATCGGAAACTCCATCTTCCTCGCCTGGGACGACGAGAAAAACTACCGCAATCCCGAGGCGGCCGAGGCATTCCGCGAATTCGTCGAGGAATGGAAGCCCGACATCGTCCACTTCCACTCGATTCAGACTCTCGGTGCCGGAATGCTTCCAATTGCGAAAGCGGCTGGTGCCGCCGTCGTGCTCACCATGCACGATTTCTGGTGGTCATGCGCCCGCCAGTTCCTTGTAAATCGCGAGCTTGAACCATGCGAACCCGTCGTCGCCTGCGGCGAATGCGCCTGCGCGAAAAGCCACGGATGGCTTGCCGAACGCAACGCATGGCTGCGCGGCCAGCTCGCCAACGTCGACCTGATTCTCGCCCCCTCGGCCTCGGCCGCGCGCCTGCTCGCGGCCAACGGAATCCCCGAAGGGAAACTCGCCGTCCACGAAAACAGCGTCGACCCGGTTGCGGCGTCGCCCGAACGCGCCGAACGCGACCCCGGCACCCCCGTACGATTCCTCTATGCGGGAGGCGACGCGCGGCTCAAGGGATACACCGTGCTGCGCAAGGCCTGCTCGATGGCCCGCGTGCCCAAAGGCACGGCTCTCGACGTCTACGGTGCCGACGCGAAAGGCTTTCCCGCATGGGCCCGGGGCCGCGAGGCCTACGGACGCGACGAGCTCGCCGAGGTCTTCGCCTCGCACGACGTCCTCATCCTGCCATCCATCATGCGAGAATCCCACTCGATCCTCACCCGAGAGGCGCTCTCGGCCGGCCTCGCAGTCATCTGCACCGACACCTTCGGCCCCGAAGAAGCAGTGATCGACGGCCACAACGGATACGTCGTTCCCGCAAGCGACCCCCGCGCGCTTGCCCGCGCCCTCGAAAAGGCCTCGAACCCGGAAACCTGCGCCGCCCTTGCAGGGCAGGGCCCGGCTTCGCCGCTCGTGACAGGCTCCGAACATCTCGACGCCCTGTTCGGCTTCTACGACCAGGCCATGACCCGACCCGCAAAGGACACCCCCATGAACCCCATCTCGAACGTCCTCATCGTCATCGGCATCAAGGGCGCTTCCGGGCGCTACCGCGGCTGGCTCCCCGTCGAAGCCATGAGAATGCGAGGCATCGACGCCAGCGTCCACCACTATCTCGAATCCTGCCTGCCCGAAGCGGCAAAGGCCGCCGACATCGTGGTATTCTGCCGCGTGCCCGCCACCATCCAGATTCTCGAACTCATCGACTCGATCAAGGCCGAGGGAAAACCGGTGGTAGGAGACGTCGACGACCTCGTCTTCGACCTCGACCTCGTCGACAAGATGGACAACCTCGGCGGACTCGCCGACGACGAAAGGAACCTGTGGATTCGCGGCGTCGCCCGATACCGCACGACCTTCGAGCATTGCGACTTCTTCATCGGGTCGACGCCGACCGTCGCCTCCGAAGCCAAACGGCTTCTCGGGATTCCCGCGCGGCCCTATCCGAACGCCGTCGGCGCGAAGCTCGCCCAAGCCTCCGCCCGCGCCCTCGCCGAACCGCGCGAAGACGGCCCGCTGCGCATCGGCTACTTCTCCGGGACCGACACGCACGACGCCGACTGGGCCACCGTCGAACCTGCCGTCATCCGGCTTTTCGAGGCCTACCCCGGCCTCGAACTCCATCTCGGAGGCAAGCTCGTGCCCACCGAACGGCTCGCCCCCTACGCGGATCGCATCGTGCGGCTGCCCTTCGTCGCATGGCATGAACTGCCGCGCCTGCTTCGCCAGGTCGACGTATGCCTGGCCCCGCTTACCGGCAACACGATTTTCAACGAGGCGAAGTCCAATATCAAATGGCTTGAAGCCGCGCTCGTGCAGACCCCGACCGTCGCCTATCCCACCGGGCCATTTCGCGAAGGAATCCGCAACGGGGAAACGGGCTTCCTCGCCTCGACCGAGGACGAATGGTACGAGGCGATTTCCCGGCTTCTCGACGATGCCGACCTTCGCGACTCGATTGGCCGGCGAGCGAAACGAAAGGTCCTGCTCGACCTGTCCCCGGCCCGGCAAGGGGAACGCTACCTTGCGATCCTCGAGGAGGCACGGGCGTGGGTGAGCGAGCACGGGCACCACGAACCGGGCGAATGGGAGGATGTCGTCAACGACGAGCCTTTCAGTCCGGCCGACATGATGGATCCCTACGAACTCCTCGCGCCCGGGCAAAGGCCGCCCTCGCAGTTGCGGCAGAACCTCGGGCAGATTGCCCATATCGTACGCGGGGAAGGCTGGCGCACGGCTGTCGAGATTGTCGGGCGCAAGGCGGTGATCGAGCCGGCTCGCGGCGTTGTGCGCTCGCTTCGCGACGACGGTCTTTCGGCGACGGTGGCGCGAGCCGGCCGAAAGGCCGGAAAGATTGCCGGAGCCCTTCGGCGCGGCTAGGGTGGAGCCGAGTGTCGCAAAAGGG
>CACYEE010000082.1 GCA_902773415.1 uncultured Actinomyces sp. | reverse complement strand
GAGCTCGTCCACCTTGTCGGCGGCGGGAGCCATGCGCTTCACGTTCGAGAGGACGGTGGAGATTCCGCCCGCGCTCGTCTCGTACTTGGCGGAGTACTCCGCGATTTTATCCTCGGAGACGAGTCCGCCGAGCTCGTGCTTCGCGACCTGGTTGCGCCAGATGGCCGCGCGCTGCGTGCCGTTAAGACGTTCGAAGCAGATGGAGTAGTCGAAGCGTCGGCGTACCGACTCATCCATAGCCGTAGCGGGGGCGTTCGATATCCAGACCGCCGGAAGCGTCATCTCGTCGAGTATGGTGTTCATCACGCCCTTCTCGGTGGACTTGCCGCCGCTGAAGTCGAAGCCAAAGAGGCTGAAGCCGCAAGAGCTGCCGCGCAGCAGTTCGTCCGCCTCATCGACAATCATCATGCTGTCGGACGCATCCTCCTGGGTGTTGCACACCTTTATGCCGACCATGCGCGCCTCGGACTTCATGTTCTTCCCGTCTTCGTCTCCCTGCTTGATCTCGAACGCGGTGCGTCCGAGCTCCTTCGCGAGGCTCCGCGCGAAGCTCGTCTTGCCCGTGCCGGGCGCTCCGTAGAGGAGGATGTTGCACTTGCCGACCTTGCCGGACAGCATGCGCCTGAGAACCTCGCCGTCGCCCTTGGAGAGGTTGCCGTAGTAGTCCCACGGAAGGACGTCTTTGAAGTCCGTCTTCGTGTAGAAGCGCCGCTCGATGGCCTCTTCCGTCGTGCCGTCGAGGTATCCGCCGAGCGTACGGCGGCTGAAGTCGTAGTCGCCGTCGAGAAGGTTGAACTTCAATATCGCACCGTCGGGCGCGAGCGCCTTGGTAACCTCGCTGTAGGAGCGGTCCAGCGCCATCGCGTAGTATAGCGGCTTCTCGCGATCCTCGATGCGGATCGGCCAGCTGAAGCACGTCTGGTCGCGCACGTAGGAGAAGACGAGGATGTCCATCTCGATGTCGCTCAGCTTCAGGACGCGCTTGAGCTCCGCGAACCGGTGCGCCACAACGTCGCGCGAGCTGTCGTCGCAGTTCAACTCCATGCTTTCACGAATCGCGTCCAAGACGATGCGGCACTTGCCGCGGCTTCCTGGAGTGTTCCAGAGCGCGTTGAACACATCGTCCAGAGAATCGGAGAGGTCGAGCCTGCAACTGCGCGACTTCGCGTGCGTCATTTCGTCCAGCTCCCGCTGGGAGTACGCCGCCTCGATGAGCTCGACCGCCTTGTCGTGGTCGAAGCAGTTGCGCACGACGTCGAAGAAGTCGTTGTCCCGGCAGTCGTCCTCGTAGTTCTTCACCATGTTTCCCCAGTACTTGAGTAGCTTCCTGAACATGAACGTCTGCGGAACCTGCTTGAATTTAGCCATGCCTTTTTTCACCTTTCTTTTGTTTGTTTTTGAATTGACTAGAGCACCTTGTCTACGATTCCCCACGCCTTCGCCTCCGCGGCGGACATGAAGTGGTCGCGGTCCGTGTCATTCTCAACGTCGACGACCTTCTTTCCTGACGCCTCCGCAAGGATTTCGTTCAGGATTCCCTTGAGGCGCAGTATTTCGCGCGCCGTGATTTCGATGTCGCTCGCCTTACCCTGCGCACCGCCCCAGGGCTGGTGCACCATGATGCGCGCGTGCGGGAGGGCGAAGCGGCGCCCTTTCTCGCCGGACGCCATCAGCACCGCACCCATCGAGGCCGCCTGCCCGACGCAGTACGTGGCCACTGGACACTTCACCATCTTCATCGTGTCCAGGATCGCGAGCCCCGCCGTGACGCTGCCGCCGGGCGAGTTGATGTACATCGCGATCTCCTTCTCCGGATCCTGCGCCTGAAGGAAAAGAAGCTCTGCAACCACCGCGTTCGCGGAGTCGTCGTTGATTTCGCCGCCGACGAACACGATGCGGTCCTTGAGGAGCCGCGAGTAGATGTCGTACGCCCGCTCGCCGCCCCCGGTCTTCTCCACCACCATCGGAATCAGCCCTGACCTCTCGTTCATTTTCGTTTCCTCCGTGTTTTCATCCTACAGTCCGAAAAAATCCTCAGCGCTCATCATCTCGATATCGTCGCCGCCGCAGTTCTTCTCCGCCCCGTTCGGATTGACCGACGCATCGCCTTCAGCCAGCGCCGTTCCGCGCTCGGAGATGATCTTCTCCGCCTTAGCGCGTGTCACACCATAGATGCGCATCACCATACGCACCTTGATGTCCGCGAACGTCTTATTCACGCGCCGCTTCTTCGGACGCGCGCCGACAGCACCACCGACGCCCTTTCCGTTTTCTGTCTCGCCGAAAAACTCGGCCGCCGTCATTATCTCATCGTCTTTTTTCATTTTGTCTCCTTAATTATTTCACCTGGCAATTAGCATGAACCATGCCAGAGCCGCATTTCTTACGCACAACAAGCAATGTTTCTGCAATTCGTTCATAACTTGATCACCATTCATCAAATTGTGAGCACCACCGTATCACGGGCGTTTGGTTCGCGAACAGCTTTCAATTGCGGCGCGCTCGGCGAGCGCGCCCTACCATCTTTCGTGTTTTCGATGCGGTAGGGCGGGCGCGCCGCGCACGCCGCAAGCTGCACCATACGTCATCACAGCATACCCTCGAAGTTCGTGACGCCATATTTGACCTTAAGGAACTTTCTGATCTTAGCAAATGCTCTCTTCTCTATCTGCCGTACCCTCTCCCTGGAAATCCCAAGCATGTCCGCAGTCTCCTGCAGAGAGTGCGACACCCCGTATTTGAACTTCTGGTCGGTTTTGTTCGGCATTTGAATACCTCCTTGCGGACGGCCAGCGGCCGTGTCCCCG
>CACYEE010000081.1 GCA_902773415.1 uncultured Actinomyces sp. | reverse complement strand
GATGGAGAAGTCGAGCCGCCGCACATGCGCAAAGTTCGCGATTTCCGAGCGGGATATCCGCAGAAAGCGCGCCCCTCGCAAACGGGGTTCGAGCTCGGCCAGCGTCGCCCTGACCCGGAAGGAGCCGGCAGCCGTTCGGGCATGAACCTGCTTGTCTTTCGCATAGAGCGTGAGGACGCTCGCGATCGGCAGCAGTACCGCTCCTCTCGCATCCCAGCCGAGCAGTTCGCGAAGTGGCTCCGCCGGAGCGCCGATACCGCCCGCCTCGCTTGCGAGCGCTGCTTTGATTCTGGCGACGACGCCGCGCTCGCGTTCCCCGTCGCGAGGAGAACGAACGTTGACTTCGAGGCCCGGGGCTTGCGGGGCGACGTCGAGGCGCACGGGAATCTCGCCGGGGCATTGCTCACTCATCGTTGTCCTTTCCGTGTCGCTTCCTTCGCGACGACCGTCGTGGCGACGCGCTTTGGGTGCGCGTCCTTGGTGGCGCCTCAAGCATCTCACGGCCAGGGGCATCGCTGCCGGACTGGGCGACGAATGGCGTCGCGACAATGACAAACGGCGCAAGACCGCTGCCGGGCCTTCCGCAAAGGCCACCGCCTGCACGACGAATGGCCGCGGACCCGTGTTTCACCGGACGATGGCAGGACCGGAGAGCCGTCGCCTTGCTTCCTGTCCGCGAGCGCATGGCTGACGGCTCCGCAAAGTTTCCCATGCCTCTCTTCACGTGCAGATCGGGGAACAGCCCCGGATTTCCAACAGGCGCTTGCGGTTATTTCGAGGCAATCCCCGATTCACGCCATATTGACGAAGGAATGGTTTTCGCCGGGGCCACGTGAATGAATGCTCGAAATGCCGGAGCTTGGCCGACAGCAACTGCTCCGCGCGCCGTCAGCGATATCGCATACAGGGAGTTCGGAAGCCTCGAATTCAAACTTCGCCATATCGCTCAAGTGTCTCAGGCTCTCATGCCGGCATCAGGGCGGCTGCGGCAGTTCCGGGAACCCGTTCCCGGCGCGCCGTCGGGTTTCAGCGAGGCCGCTTGGCGTGCACCAATCCTTCGTATCGACGAAAGACCGCCTCAAGCCTTTCGAGTACCCGCGCTTTGACTTTTTCACGCTCGCCGTTTGGCGTGAATCGGCTCATTGCAGGCAGCAGATCGGCGATGTCCGCGCCCACATCTGGAAGATAACCGAAGTCGAAAGCGCGTTCGATAAAGGCGCGAGCCGGCTTCTCATTGAGGCGCTCAGATGCAATAAGCTCAGAAAGCTCTCGTTCCAAACGCGCCTCGACAAAGCTCTCCCAATCTTGTCCGGCCCCGTCAACCGCATTGGCTTGGACGAAGGCATCGATGAGTTCTTGTTTCGCCCGAAGTTGCGGGCTGGAAGCGACGGCGCGCCGGATTTGCGCTTCGATTTCTCGGTTTTCGCCGTCGCCTTTCGCCTCGCGGTAGCGTTCTACGAGTAGCAGGATGTAGTCCACGTTGACTTGCACTTGCTTGACGAGTTCCATCTCGAAGACGAGATTGTCGACGATGGATTCTTTGTCGCCGCGTGCCTGAATCCGCAGTTGGTCTCGTATGTCTTGGTAGACGGATACATAGTCTTGGTATTCGCGGTTGACGCCGCCCTCGCCGTCTCCGAAGGGGTCGTCGGCGGGAAACTCGTCGAAGGAGGCGAGGATGTTGCGCAGCTTGAGAATCTGCCCGAACAGCGTCACGAATTCTTTGAGGGCGGCTTCGCCAAAGGGCATGTCGCCTGGGTGAAGCTGGCCTCGCAAGGTCGCGATTGCCTTGCCGTATTGGGCGAGGTAGTCTTCGTAGGGTTTGAGGATGACGACGGATTGGGCGTTACGGTTACCAAAGAGTTCGAGTGCATGGTTGGTCTGCGCTTCGAGGTTTCGGAAGCAGACGATGTTGCCGTGGTGCTTGACGTCGTTGAGGATTCGGTTGGTGCGTGAATATGCCTGCAATAGGCCGTGGTCGCGCAGATTCTTGTCTACCCACAGGGTGTTCATCGTTTGGGCATCGAAACCGGTGAGGAACATGTTGACGACGATGCAAATGTCGATTTCCCTGTTTTTGAGCTTGTCTGAGAGATTCTTGTAGTAGTTGGCGAAGCCTGTGGCGGAAGTGTCGAACTTTGCTTGAGCGGGAAACATGGCGGCGTAGTCTGCCATTGCTTCTTCGAGGGCTTGGCGGTCGGAGGTGTCGAGAGCCGCCAGCTGGGCTTCCTCGAAGCCTTCTTCGACGATGACGCCTCCGGTTTCTTCTTCGTTGGCAGCGAAAGAGTAGATCATCGCTACTTTGAGTCGCCGGTTTTCGGGGAGTTCGGCCTGTTGGCGGGCGAACTCGCGGTAGTAGAGGCGTGCGGCTTTGATGGAT
>CACYEE010000080.1 GCA_902773415.1 uncultured Actinomyces sp. | reverse complement strand
TCGTGTACAAGATCGACGGCAAGACCGTCAACGCGGGTACCTATACCGTGCCCGCCTCGGCCTACTCGAACGGCAAGGCGACCGTGACCATCAAGGCCGAGGCCGCTCCCGGCTACCGCCTGAAGGCGGGAACGTCCGTTTCGTGGACCTTCACCTACTCGAAGGCGACGCCCTCGCCGACCGCGACACCGACCGCGACACCGACCGCGACACCGAGTACCGCGAAAAAGAAGGTCGAGTTCGTCTCACCCACCTTCTCCGACAACGACGGCACGACGAACGACACCCTGACGATTCCGAACGTTGCCGGCATTCTCTACACGATCGAGGGCGACAGGAATACCGTCCAGGCCAAGCCCGGCACCTACAAGGCGAACCACTACGCGACATACTCGAACGGCACTGCAACCGTGAAGGTGACCGGCAAACCCGCCTCCGGCTACGAGCTGACCCGCGACGGCACAGCCGTCGCCTCCGCCACCGCCTCGAAGAACTTCGCTTCGATCCAGACGGTCAGCGCAACAAAGCCGACGTGGGCCGACAACGACGGCACGGCGAAGGATACCTTCACGATTCCCACGACGACCGGTGTCGTTTACAAGGTCGCCGGCAAGACCCTCGCGGCCGGCACCTACAAGGTTGGCGACTACGCGACGTACGCCAGCGGCAAGGCAACCCTTACCGTGAATGCGGAGCCTGCCTCCGGTTACCGGCTCGACGGCGAAGTCATGTGGCAAAAGCAGTTCACCGATGCCTCCTCCGCCACACCCGCGTCGAGTCCGAGCGCGACCCCGTCGTCCTCTTCGACCCCGAGCGCAAGCCCGACACAGGCTCCCACGCGCGTCGACTACGCTACGCCCGAAGCGAAGCATGAAGACGGCAAGGCGAACGATACCGTCACCCTTGCCGACGTCACGGGTATCGTGTACCGGATCGAAGGCGACAAGAAGACGGCGACGGTCACGCCCGGCACCTACAAGGTCTCCGACTACTCGAACTACCCGGACGGCTCCGCCAACCTGTCCGTCATCGAGACGGCGGCCGACGGCTACGAGCTCTACAAGGACGGCAAGGCGGTTACCAGCGCCAAGTGGAGCGCGACGTGGGACGGCATCGAGGACGTCTCTGCACCGAAGGCCACCTTTGCCGACAACGACGCCACCGCAAAGGACACGTTCACGATTCCCGCGCAAACGGGCGTCATGTACACGGCGAACGGCAAGGCCGTCGTTGCCGGAACCCACAAGGTCTCCGACTATGCGACGTACGCAAACGGCACGGCGACAGTGAAGGTCGTGGCCGAAGCGGCCGAGGGCTACCGGATCAACAGCTCGCCCCGAGAGTGGACCGGAACCTTCTCCAGCTTCAAGAAGGCCACCGCAGCGAAGGCCGAACTGGACGCCAAGCGGCATGTGCTCGTCATTCCCGAGGTCGAAGGCGTGCAGTATTATGTCAACGGCAAGGCCGTGAGCGCGGGCGACTGGAAGCCCGCCGATTCCGACTATGGCTCGGACTCGACCGTGGCCGTGCAGGTGACGGCCACGGCGACGAGCGGCTACGAGCTGGCAAACCCGAAGGACAACCTTGGAAGCGCGACCTTCACGAAGGCGAAGTGACGCTTCCGGGCACGCCAGCGCCATGAACGGCGCACCTTGACGGGACTGTCTCAGGCAGGCTATGCGGATTTCGCTGGGGCGGGGATCGAAACGCTGTTCCGATTCCCGCCCCAGCCGTGTGTCCAGGCAGAGAACCGGGTACGCCTGTTATACCCAACGCATCAGCGTGCCGCATTCGTGCCTGGCCACCCGAAACGCCTACACTGGGAGCCGTGCCAAGGTATGAGCAAGCAATGCGGCGACTGCTGAAAGGGCAGACCTTTGGGCAGTGGCTCGCCGAGTTTATTCAGTTCTGCACGGTGGGCCTTGGCTCCTATGTTGTCGACGTCGGGCTGTTCAACCTGCTTGCCTACCGCATGAACGTCCCGCTTCCCGGCGACCGGTCGATGAGCGCGAAAATCGTGTCCGTGGCGGTCTCCGTCGTCTTTTCCTGGGCGATGAACCGGATCTGGACGTTCAGGAACCAGCGCAGCAAGGACCGCCGGCGCGAGTTCGTCCTGTTTGTGCTTGTGAACATCGGGGGAATGCTCATTTCTCTCGGCTGTCTCGGAGTATCGCGCTATATCCTCGGCTTCCGTTCCCAATTCGCCGACAATGTCTCCGCAAACATTGTCGGCCTCGTTCTCGGCACGGCCTTCCGGTACGTCATGTACCGCTACGTCATCTTCACAGACGATTCGCTCCGGTAGCCCTCCGGCATCGGAGGCGAAAGCAGGGCTATTCCCGGTTTTCCAGCTTGCGGACCCGCTGTTCGAGCAGGGCCGTCTCCTCGACAAGCCGCTCCTGCTTGCGTTCGAGCGTCGAGACCGCCTTGGACAGGGACATGGCAGAGACGAGAAGCAGGAAGGCTGCGATTGACAGGAGCAGGTTCGCGGCGGTCTCGAAGCCGACGAGGGCCGCGGCCTTGATTGCAAGTCCCGGCCAGATGGCAAGCACGAGCACTCCGAGGGCCAGCACGCCCCAGGTGTAGACGTAGCGTTGGCGAATCTTGCGGCCACGCAGAAGGACGAAAAGGTAGGCAAGAAGAACGAGCGCCACGAGGATGGGCAGCGCGCGGTAGATGACCTCAGACATTTCCGTCCTTTCTGCCGGCACCCGACTCTTGCGCCGCAGGCAGGACGACGCGGGGCCGGGTCAGCCCCACGGCCATCGCCATCAGGCCTCGCAGGAGCTGGACCAGGGATTTCCAGCCTCCGTGGGAGGCCTCTCCCGCCTGCCGTTCGCGCATCTCGACGCCGACCTGCTCCACCCGCAAGCCCGCCTTTGACGCCATGACAAGCGCCTCGATCGTGTCGCCAAGATATTCCGAGGGAAGATTCTCGGAAAAATAGGAGAAGGCACGACGGTTCATGAGCTTGAACCCGCTCGTCGTGTCCGTCAGCCCCGTGCCGCACACGCGCGAGAGCGCCCCGGACAGGAACCTCATGGCCCAGGCCCGAGGACCGCGCACGCGATATTCCCCGACGCCGGCGAAGCGGGCCCCGATGACGATATCGGCCCCGGTCTCCTCCATGCGCGCCACAAGAGCGGCAATGTCGGCAGGCCGATGCTGGCCGTCGGCGTCGACCTGCACCGCGTGCGTGTATCCTTCGCGCACCGCATACCGGTAGCCCGTTCGGATTGCGCCGCCCACGCCGAGGTTCAGCGGAAGGGAGACGACGGGCGCGCCGCAGGCACGCGCAACGTCCGCGGTGGCGTCCGTCGAGCCGTCGTCGACGACAACGACGTCGCCCCCAAGCCCCTCCGTACGCGAAATCTCGGCAAGAAGCCCCGGAAGCGCCTCTTCCTCGTTCCATGCGGGAATAACGATGAGAAGCCGCACGCACCCGCTCCTTTCCATTCTTTGCATTCTTTATCCTACGGTAGCCTAGCCGTATGGAGACAACCTTGACACAAACCACAGCAAGAAGCATTCCTCCGAAGCACCTCCTTCCAGCACTCGAAGGCGACCGGATTGCCGCGTCCCCTATGGAGGATTCGCCCGAATCCGGCACACGGGCAGGACGCTTTTTTCTTCTCTCCTTT
>CACYEE010000079.1 GCA_902773415.1 uncultured Actinomyces sp. | reverse complement strand
TCGATATGACCGAGTTCCTAATATCAAGGCCTCACGTGAAGCGCCCCGCCGCATTTTCAGACATGCCGCGTACCCTCCATGAGATGTCACGAACGGGCCTTTTACGGAACAACGAACGAAGTCGCGTTTGCCCCCGCACGTCGATGCGACGAAAGGTCGAGTAGCCGGATTTCACATGATCCATTACGCCCGACCGCGCATACGACACGACAGCAACGTACGGAGTTCTCCACACTGACATACCTGCACGTTTAAGCACAGCTCTGGAATACTCACGGCCTTCCGACACAGCCGATTCCCGACAAAGCCAGTTAATATCATTCGCCCTAATGAACCGGGCCAAAACCGTTTCACGTGAAACACATGGCAATACCGCAAGAAGGCACGACTTCAACGACAAAGATTTATTCCGCCACAAGCCGACCTCGGAACATTATCCTGAGACCAGGACCCAAAGCTGGCACGTCCATTGGGACAGCAATACGCACAGACAGCAATTCTCCTTGATCTTCGCTGTTCCACGTGCCTGAGCAGAACAGCCCGGCCACCTCGACGTCGCGCGACATCTCGTTCCACGTGAAACGGAACAGACACCACTACCCAAGGAGATCCGATTTCGCGCCGATACGCGACAAGGCTACGTCACATGACGGAAAGGAACCCGCAGAACCACCAGCTCCGCAGCACATCACCGTTCCTGGGCGGTTCTGCTGACGCTTCGCTCCACTCGCCTAGCACCTGACACCCGATAGCACACCATAAATCACAAATGGCAATAACAATACATTTCACTCCAAAGCAGATTAAGAATACCAACCCATCAGTCTCTAGAGCTATGATAACACCTGCTCTGGCCCGTAGCACGCGAAACACTCAGACGCACATTCCAATGGACGAGGTTCGCACCAGATTTCACGTGAAACACCGGACGTTCAGCAACTTCGCCCGACTCCCAACATCGTGGCATTGCGTAAGCTCCCGCCACGATATCCGGCCACACCTCAAACGTCCATACGAAGTCGTGATCGATACAACCCGAGCATCACGAACCTCCCTCACCTCCAACGCCCCGACCTGTTGGCGACGGAATGGGACATGTCCTAGCTCCATAGGACTATGCCACGTCACGAAACACGACACTTTCACGCCACAAGCATTCCGAACAGGCTAATTCACAGAGATGGCCACAGATGTGGAATACCGAAGGTCGTGCAGCACAGCCTCTTCTCGAAATGCTCTACTCAACATTCATCGCCAAAACAGATCAGGCCGAAATCGTTTCACGTGAAACACGGGCTTTGGCGCCAAGGCGGAACGACCTCAAAAGCGGAACTCTCGACCACGGCGAGACACCGAAACTCGCACTAGCAAACGCCGCCGATACGTTTCACATGGAACAGGGCGATTCTCAAGAATGATTCTCCTTGGTCTGCAAGATTCCATGTGCCGACGCAGACTACCTCCCCTAGCTCAATAATGCAGGAGACATCGTTCGACATGACACGGAACAGGCTCCGCAATCAAAGGAATCAGATCTTGCGACGGCACAAGGCGATGCCATCGGCATAACCGCGTAGGGAACGTGCTTCCACGTCATACGCATGATACCGAAGGCACCATTTCGCAGAACCGGAGGCTCCACCACGCCCTCATCAGGTTGCGAGATTACGCGCCCAACATTCATTACGCGCCTTTCCCAAAGTAATCCACATCGTTAGCCACAGCTGTGGAAACCAGAACGTCATGCACCACGCTACGTGAGGACGTGAGCTGTTCAGCTTACAGAACTCCGCCATCTCCCGTCGTCCACGCACCAAGCGAAAGACCGACGATGTTTCCTTGCCCCAGACAAGAGCCAAGCCAGGTTTCACGTGAAACAGCCACAACACTTTGCGGTGGACTGTCTCCAAAGATGGAAATCTTACGTCGAGACCTACTCCCCAAGATTCCCGCTTCCGGCAGCTGCAAACGTTTCGCCAAGACGTTCGCGCCTTCAGCCGCATACCACCCCTGCTCTCCCACCCCTTGCGGCGGTGCGCCGAGCGAGCGAGTTCCGCATGAAATGCGGCGCATCACGGAACACGCCACACGACGATCGCTCTTCCAAAGAGGGACATACAACGAGTGCGTTCGCGCAGCAAATCCACACATTCAACCACAGATGTGGAAAACAGGTACCCATATGGTGCCGCGACAATAGAAACGGATTGCTCGGCATTCATGATTTCAACACCCTCGACCTGCCAGTTTCACGTGAAACATCGACCACACCGCCATGTCGGCACGATATCAGCGGCAAGGGTCTATGCCACGGTGCGTCCCGAGTTGGCAACCAGGCAATCCGGGACACACCGTTTCACCTGAAATTCGGAATTTCAGACAAGGATTCCACCTTCGTCATCGACGTTCCGAATCTCCCGGCAGAAGCCTCATACCGCTCAGTTGGAGAGGAGAAGCCTGTTCCACGTGAAACGAAAATGGAACGCCTCGGGCCCACGGCTACATACCCGGGCATTCCCCGCAAGAAGCCAATCCTGCGACTGAGGCAAAGAGCAATGCGCGCACCTCGCACCGCGCCACGACACCGCCTCCCACACCACTCGGTTGCACCGCATGGAGACCTGCCCTACTCGCCGACGACTTGCCACTCATTAATCCACACCATAAGTCACAGATGTGCAAAACAGTTTGCCCTACATCGGTTGAAACTCACGCAAAACGGCAATCGATGGATATGTGCTCTCCAAACCGGGTTGCGACCGCCTCACGCAAGACATCGAGCATTCCGAACGCACCTATATCTTCCACAGCGACGTTTCATGTGAAACATCAAGATTTCACCGAGCCCCCGCCTTCCCGACATGACGTTTCACAGGAACTGCTGGACTGTCTTCACACGCTGGCTCAGTATCGGGCGAGGCTTCCCGTCAAAATCCAGAGCGCCATTCAGGCAGACAGATTCGAGGAAATCCCTCCTCTATACGAGTGGTCACGTCATAGCCGATGCCGAAAGGCCATGACGGGTCGGAGCCGCACGAGAAACTGGACACCTGCAAGGCGTGCCGCATCCCGATGTCCACATGAATTGCCACAGATGTGGAAAACGGAACGCGAACGAGCGCTGCATTCTTAGGAAATCAGCCAATTGACCGATACCTTGACAGGTCACATACAGCCGGTTTCACGTGAAACACCAAGGTTCCTCTCATTACGGGAAACACCGACCAAAAGACAACACGCAAGCCCGCACCTACCGCAAAAACCGAGAACCGCTCGTCATGCCCTTTCACCTGAAACACCCGAAGTTCGCATGGAGAAACCTTCGCACACCCCGCAACAGCATCACCCTCTCCCATTCCGCATCCGCTAATCCACACGAATTGCCACAACTGTGGAAACTGCTTCGTCGTCCAAAACAGCAGATTCGCGGAATGCACCGACAGCTCCACAACGTTGACAGGTACACATAGCCGGTCTCGCACGTGAAGCACCAATAGAGTCCCAGAAGGAAGAAGCCAGACCAACAGACTTCATGCAACCCACATCGATCGCGGCACCGTCGAACATTCGGATGGCGTTCCACGTGAAACATTCCACGTTCACAGTGTGCGACTTATCCCCAAGGATCAAAGTCCCACGCATATCGGGGAAGATCCAACCCCGCAGCCAGGCCAAGCGAATCATCCCATATGAACCCCAAGACACCTCATTTCACGGCAATTCCGCCCAGGAGTTTTACACGGCACAGGGCAAGTCCGCCTCGCCTCCTTTCACCGCACATGCAAGATGCCACGCAAAACGGCTCCGGTTCCCCAATCGCGGACCTGCGATGCACCAACTAATCCACACTGCCATCCACACCTGCGGAATGTTTCACGGCTCGCATCGAGAAGAGAAACCGAAAGCGCAAAATTGACCGATACGCACAGGAAATCCCGACCGGAAGGTTTCACGTGAAACAGAACAGGCGTCACCCCAACGAATGCAACGAGAGACAAAGTTTCACATGAAACGGAACAACTCCGAAGCGGAGCCCACGCTCAACCCAGCACGGTTCCACGACAAAGACCAGCGGATCTCTCCCCCTCGATTACGCGGCGTCGCGGAGATTCACAGCCACCACATCACATGCTTCACAGGTATCACACGTGCCGCACCACAGGAGCACCAGATCCCACGCGCACCGCAGGCGCACCACGCGGTCGCCATGCCACGCGCCAAGTACATCCACAGGCACAGACGCACCGGCGCACCGCAGCATCGGCACACAACGGACACCGCCCCACACTACGCCACATGCGCATGAGCCCTGCGAAGGTCCGTTCCCAAGCCCCGGTTCCACGTGAAACAAGGCGTCATGGCACCAAAGCCGTCAACGGCTCCGCCCGCTCGCATGGCAAGCCGCGAGACGATTGCCAAAGAATTCCACACCAATCCACACCTGTGAATATCGAAGCCCCAACCCGACAGAATCCACAGCACATGCCGTTCGGCATCCAGAACCGCAAGAATTCCCAGAGAAGGTTTCACATGAAACACGACCGGACCCTACGAAACCACGCCCACGAAAATACGCACCTCCCGCAACAAATACCCGGGGGAGTAAATAATCTGCGGAACTCCCGAAAAACCCGATATTCCCGCCCCTGCCATGTTGCCCAAAGCGCGCATGAACCTACTTCTTCCGCACTTCGAGAACCCGCGTCGGCCCTGCACACCCGAAAGGCGTCACGACATGCACATCCGCATAGGCCGCGCGGAACTTCCTCAATGCGGGAATGGCGTCGTCAATCTCGTCGTCGACCCGCGCACCCTTGAGCGCCAAAAGCGTTCCGCCCCCACGCAGAATCGGCATCGTCAGAGGAAGGAGCTGCCGGACGGATGCCACGGCCCTCGCGGTCACGACGTCCGTCTGGAAGCGGCCCTTCAGCGTCTCCGACTTCGCGTACCGAACAGTCGCATTGTCGATGCCGACCCCCTCAATGACGTCCTGAAGCCAGAGGCAACGCCTCTCCATCGAATCAATCAAGGTCACCCGAAGATCGGGGCGCACGATTGCCGCAACGATTCCGGGAAATCCGGCACCCGAACCGACGTCTGCAAGGCGCACGCCTTCCTCCACGAAACCGAGTATCGCGGTCGAATTGAGGATATGGCGCGTCCAGAGCTTCCCGTATTCTCGCGGTCCCACAAGTCCGCGCAACTCCCCCTCCTCAACAAGCATCTCCGCGAAGCCGCAGAGCTTCGCCCACGCCTCGTCGCCAAAATGCTCCTCGCCGCCTTCCGGCCTGGCTTCCACATGGACGTCTGCCGCCATGTTCCCTCCTTCTCGTGTCACGCCACCTGTTCCGGCCCGCACGACGCCGGGCGTCGCGCAACAGCATCTGACAACTGCCACCGCGATTTCCAATCGGAAGTCGCCGCTCCTGCCATCCATAGCCCCACGCCTGTCGTCGACAACCCTACGGAAGGGGCCGTCCCGCAAGGACGTCCGGACCCGAATGAGCCGCGAATCGGCACAGCGGCCCCGCATCCGCCACAGCTGTGTGCCCAGGCGAGCAGGCCAGGGCGAGAAAAGGGGACAGTCCCCGAATCTCGCCCAGCCTGTCCCCTTTTCCCATTCCGGCCCGTCATGCGCCTCGCAAGACAGCCCGTTTCAAAACCTGGCGTGCTACCGTGCCGAAGCCGCGCTCTCCGGCGTCTCCGCCCCGGGAACCTCGACGGCATCGACTTCGGCAGCATCGGCCTCCGCGGCCTCCGCGTGCGAAGCCTCGGCGGCCTCCACGCCAGCGACCACACCAGCCTCTTCCTCGGCACCCTCCGGTGCCTGCGCCATGAGCACGACATGCCTCTCCTGGCCCGCACCGGAAGAATCGGAGAAGATGCCGGCGGCAGCAGCGAGGTCGTGAACGACCTTCCGCTCGAAGGGATTCATCGGATCAAGCGCAACCGCCTCGCCCGTCGCCTTCACATCGTCGATCGCATCCTGCGCGATTGCCTGGATCTTGCGTCGATGATCCTCGCGGAAACCCGCAATATCGAGCATGAGGCGCGAACGCTCGCCCGTCTTCGACTGCACCGCGAGGCGCGTGAGTTCCTGAAGCGCGTCGAGCGCTTCGCCGTCCTTGCCGATGAGACGCTTGAGGCGGCGGTCGGCCGGCCCGTCCGTCACGATTGCCACGGAAGCGCGGTCGGCTTCGACGGAAATCTCGATGTCGCCGTCAAGATCGGCGATGTCGAGAAGCTCTTCGAGGTAGTCCGCGGCGTAGTCGCCTTCCTGGTCGAGCTTCCTGTGAAGCTCTTCCGTGCTGATCTGCTCGGTCATGGGTGGGTTTCCTTCCGGGTAGCAGGAGGCCGGCTGCCTCCTTACGTCTGTGTCCTATTGTGCGCGCCCGACGGGCGATTCCGCCAGAGGTTCGCTGTGCTGCCAGCCCTACTTCTTCTTGCGCTGGTTCTTCTTGCGCTGGGCGGCTTTCTGCCTTGCTCGCGCGCGTTCGGCCTGGCGGCGTTCGTAGCGTTTGCGGGCGCGCTCGGCGTCGGTCAGGCCGTCCTTGCCGCGCGCTTCGCCGGGTTCGTCGACGCCGTTGTCCTCGCCGTCGGCGTTCGCTTCGACGTTCGCGGGCATGGCGCCCTTCGCGGGTTTCTTGCCGGCTTTCTTCGCGCGGTTCTTGCCCATCGGCTGTTCGCGCTGGCCTGTCTTTTCGGCTTCGGCGGCTTCGAGCTCTTCGATTTCCTTCGGAGAGAGGCCTTTGCGCAGCTGCTTCTTGCGCAGGCGTTCCTGGCGGGCCTTGTAGGCGGCGGAACCGGGCGTGGGATTGTTGCGGATGAACCAGGTCTGCTGGCCGATGGTCCAGATGTTTCCGGCGACCCAGTACACGAGCACGCCGATCTGGAAGGTGGTGCCGGTCAGGAGGTAGATGAGCGGCATGCCGTACATCATGTATTTCTGCGTCTTGTAGGCGGGGTTGTCGGGGTCCATCGAGGATTCGGGCATGTTTTTCATGGTGAGCTGTTTTGTGGTGTAGAACATGGACACCATGAGGAATGCGATGAGGACTGCGGCGACGATGCGCACTGTCCATACGGCTCCGCCGGAGGGGTCGGACATCGAGGCGGAGAGGGGGGCGCCGAAGACGGTCGAGCCGAGGAATTCCTTGGCGACGTCGGCGTTGATCGGCCCGAGGTTCGAGGCTCGGTAGGTTCCTTCGGAGATCGGCTTGAAGGCGTAGAGCACGCGGAAGAGCGCGAAGAGCACGGGCATCTGGATGAGCAGGGGGAAGCAGGAGGCGAAGGGCGAGGATCCGGATTCGCGGTAGAGCGCCTGGAGTTCTTCGCTCATGCGCTGCTGGGAGACGGGATCCTTCTTGCCTTTGTATTTGGCCTGGATTTTCTGGATTTCCGGCTGGAGGATCTGCATTTCACGCGAAGCCTTGATCTGCTTGTTGTACAGGGGCAGCACGATCATGCGCACGACGACGGTGAGGCCGATGATCGCGATGATCCAGGCCGGGCCGGATCCGCCGTGCATTCCGACAAGGGTGAGGGCCTTGTGGATTCCGTACAGGATCCACGAGATGAGCCACATGATGGGCCAGAGGACAGTATCCACGTCAGTCTCCTCGAGTGCGGCTTGCGCCGCGGTTGGTGTGTGTTTCTTCGTGGCCCTGGGCTTTTGCGGCGTCTTCCGCGTCGTAGAGGGCCATAAGCTCGGTGTGGTTCAGGGGCTTGCGGGGCCATTGCCCTGCGGGCGGCACGCGGTCCACTCCGCCTTTGGACCACGGGTTGCAGCGGGCGAGACGCCACATGGCCAGGAGGGTGCCTTTGGCGGCTCCGTGGGCGTGGAGAGCTTCGATGGCGTAGTTCGAGCAGGTGGGCGCGTACCGGCAGCGTGGGGCGGTGTTCGCCGAGACGGTTTTCTGGTAGAGGCGCACGGGTGCGGCGAGGGCGCGGGCAAGGATGCTCATGGGCGCTCCGTCTGCGTGTGCGTGGAGTTTTCGGGGGCGACGCGGGGGCTGCGGCAGGTTGCGTCGGCTTCGTCTTTTCGGGTGTGCGACGCCGCCGGGCGTGCGCCTGCGCGGGCCTGGGCCTTGCGGCGGCATGAGGCGAGGGCTTTTGCCATGTCGGCCTCGAACCGGGCGGAGCGGGTTCCGGCGGCTCCGGGGTGGATGCGCACGACGAGCATGTCGCCGGGTTCGAGGGTTCCGGCAGCGATCCAGGGCCGCAGGATGTGGCGAAGCTGGCGGGCGATTCGGTGGCGGACTACCGAATTTCCGACTTTTTTGGACACGACGAAGCCGACCTTCGCGTGTGGAAGGTCGGCTGCATCCACCGTTTGAGCGGTGCCAAGGTAGAGGGCTACCCGTCCGGATCGCGCGCGCACTCCGTCGAAGGCGCGTGCGAATTCTTCCGGCCGCCGCATGCGGTTGGCGGCGTCGAGCACGTCAGGCTGTGAGCCTGGCGCGGCCCTTGGCGCGGCGGCGAGCGATGACGGCGCGACCGGCGCGCGTCCTCATGCGCTTGCGGAAGCCGTGGACCTTGTGGCGCTTGCGGTTGTTCGGCTGGTAGGTGCGCTTCACTGTTCTCTCCACTTTCTGCGGATGCGGGCTGGCCCGCGTTTCGGATTCCGGCCGAACCGGTTTCCCTGGGCATTGCATGCGCCTGGAGGCACATACGTGACTTTGCGACTGTACGTTGAGCCGGAGGTCAAGGTCAATGCCCGTGCGGTTTCGGTGACAAGTCTCTCACGGGTTGGCCAGCGTTGCCGAAACTTCGCCCTGCGGCGACCTTGCGCACCGGGAATGTCCCATAAGGGCGCGGCCACCGCGGGGTGTCGGATTGGGGACTGCGTTCGCCCGCTTCGCCTCGCTCGCGGCGACGCGGGTCCAGAGGCGCGAATGCCCGCATGCACGCCCGAGGCCAAGGAAGCCGCCGCAGGAAGAGGAAGCCTGCCGGCCGCGGCTTCCTCGTTCCGCTTCCGCGCAAGCAGGCCCGCGCGGACCTTCCGTCCGTCGCCGCCCCCCAATCCGGCACCACGGCCGTCCCCTCTGCCACACCCGACCCGAGCCCACCATACACAGGCGTCTTTCGGGTTCGGAAAACCGGCTTTCGTTTTTTCAACACGATTCCACAAGCCTCTCCACATCTGTGAATCATGGCTAGAATCGGCGTTTTTCGAGGCCGGACGGCAGGCGCGCCGCCGTGATTGCACAGATATCGTTTCCACACTTGTGAGCAAAGCTGTGGATAATCCCTTTGCGTTGATTGTGGACAAGGTCTAATGTATCAACCAGGAGGGTTTCGCCCGCCATCGCAGCGAAGAGCGAAACCTGGGAAGACATTGCACAAGCACGTCAGAAGGTATATTCACATGGCTGATGCACAGCAGGCTCAGGAGATCTGGAACCAGGCGATCATTGCCTGTTATGCGGACCAGACCCTTTCGCCCCTTTCCAAGGCCTTCGCCGATCTTGCCCACCCCGTTTTCCTTCTCGGCAACGACCTGATCGTCACTGTCGGTTCGAGCTATATAAAGGAGGGCATCGAACGCAATGCCGCCGCGATCCTCGAAGCGAAGATGGCGCAGATTCGCGGCCAGGCGACGGCGATTCGGATTTCCGTCGACGAGACTCTCGACGCCGGTTCCGCGCGGGGCCGGCACGCGAGGGTCGAGACTCCTGCCGAACCCGCGCCCGTCGCAATGCCCGGGCCTACGCCCGTCACGCTGCCCGATTCCGGGTCGGCGACGCCGTCTGTCCCCTCGCCTGCGGCAATGCCCGAGCCCGCGCCCCGGCGGACCTTCGAGATTCCGGGATATCCGAACCCTTCCGCCTTCTCCGCCCCGTCGCAGCCCCTGGCCGGGGCCATGCCGGCCCAGCCCACAACGCGAACCACGCCGCGGATCGGCAATGCCAAGGCCGGGTCCCTCTCCCTTCATTCTCCCGGCGCCAGCACCCCGGCAACCCCCGACTCCTCCTACTTCGACACTCCCGAGGACGCCCTCAAGGCGCAGCGGGCAGGCCTCAACCCGAACTACACCTTCGATACCTTCGTCGTCGGCGAATCGAACCGCATGGCCCACGCCTTCGCACAGAACGTCGCCGAAGTCCCCGGCGGAATCTACAATCCGCTCTTCCTCTACTCCGATTCCGGCCTCGGCAAGACCCACCTCATGCACGCAATCGGCAACTACGCGCTCAAGATGTACCCCGAACGCAACATCCGGTACGTCAGCGCCGAGGAATTCACCAACGCCTTCATCAACGCCGTTCGCGACGGCACCGAATCGCGCGCCCTCGGCTCCTTCAAGGACGAATTCCGCACCGTCGACGTCCTTCTTATCGACGACATCCAGTTCATCGGCGGCAAGGAATCGACCGTCGAGGAATTCTTCTGGACCTTCGAAGCGCTCATCAACGCCAACAAGCAGATCGTCATCACCTCCGACGTTCACCCGAACCTTCTCGGAGGCTTTGAAAAGCGCCTCATTTCACGCTTCAACCAGGGAATCCAGTCCGACATCACCGCCCCGACGCTCGAAACGCGCATCGCGATCATCGAGCGCAAGGCCGCGGCCGACGGCATCGAAATCAGCCGCGACGTCTCCGAATACATCGCCGAGAACCTGCGCACGAACGTGCGCGAAATGGAAGGCGCCCTCCACCGCCTCGCCGCCTTCGCCGGCCTCAACAACCAGAAGATCGACGTCACCCTCGCCCAGATGGCCCTGCGCGACATGATTTCCGGCGATACCATCGAAATCACCTCCGCCTCGATCATGGGCCACTGCGCCGAATTCTTCGGATACTCGATCGACGACCTCTGCTCGTCCTCGCGCATGAGGGAACTCGCCTACGCCCGGCAGATCGCGATGTACCTGTGCCGCGAAATGACCGAGCTTTCCCTTCCCAAGATCGGCGACCTTTTCGGCGGACGCGACCATACGACCGTCATCCATGCCTGCAAGAAAATCAAGCAGGAAATGACCAAGCCCGACACTTTCCGCCAGATCACCGAGCTGACAAGCCGCATCAAGCACGCCTCGCGAGCCGCCGACTAGCCCGCCCGCGCCCGGGCCCGGACAAATCGGGGACGGGATCGATTTCGTTCACACCGACGAAAACCGCCCCGTCCCCAAAACCGACATGGGGATAACCGGAGGACGAGACCACGAACAACAGGGCC
>CACYEE010000078.1 GCA_902773415.1 uncultured Actinomyces sp. | reverse complement strand
TGCCTTCGGGGGCGATGCGAACCCAGTCGCCGGCCTTGAGTTCGATGGTCTCGCCGTCAATCGTCGCGCTGCCCCTGCCTGCGAGGACGACGTAGATCTCCTCGTTCTGCTTGTGCATGTGGACGAAGGGGACGGCGCCTCCTGCGGGCAGGTTGTTGATCGAGATTTCAGCTCCGGTCAGGCCGAGGGTGTCGTGGAGCTCGGTGCGCGGCTCGTCGCCGACGTGGGTCATGGAAAAGTTCGTCATGGTGTTCCTCCTGGTTGCGGGCCGTCGGCATGGTTCGGCGGTCCGGTTGGCGGAAGGTTTTCCGCTGTCTGAATCCTAAGGCGGGCATGGTTGTAATCGCTATAGTTACAACTGATTTGTGACGATCTGCATTTATCGTCTTGACGTTCGATCAGCGAGCCAATGTCGCGCGAAACGTCCTCGATTGTCGTCGCCCTCAGTTCCCTTTCAAAGGCTTTTTCCGCCGCCGCAAGGCGCCCATCCATCACGGCATGAATGTTTCGCCCCACCGGGCATAGCTCGTTCGGGTGTTCATGAAAACGAAACAGCTCGCCTGCGCTGCCCTCGACGGCTTCGAAGACGTCAAGCAGCGTTATCGCTCCCGCCTCCCGCGCCAGGCTCGCGCCGCCGGAACCGCGTGCGACGTCGACCAGTCCGGCGGCCTTGAGCTGGCCAAGAAGCTTGCGCACGATGACCGGGTTCGTTCCGATGCTCGAAGCGATGAAATCGCTCGTGGCCTTCAGGTCCGCGAAGCGGTCGACGCATACGAGGAGATGGACCGACATGGTGAACCGGGACGAAGTCTTCACGGCGCCTCCTTTTCCGTTCCCATCTTACGGGTCGTCCGGCTCGGAATAGACGCCCGGGCTGAGGCGCTCCGCCTTTATGGCGGTGGCCGAACTTGTGGCGCGTGATGGCGGATGGGCGCGACCGGGACTCGAGCTTGGCGTCCAGTTGCGCCGGTCTGTCATGAATCGGGGTGGTTTTCCGGGGTTCGTGGCGGATGTGCGCAACTGGAGCCGGATGCCAAGGGCGGGGTGCCGTGGCGCGACGATGGCGCGGGGCGTCCTAGGCGCGCGTCTGCATCGCCTTGCCCCATTCGAAGAGTTCGCTCATGGTGTCGATGAGGGCGCGGCCATGCTCGGTCAGGTGGTAGGTGACCGAAGGCGGGACCGTGCCGTGGTCGATGCGGCGAACCAGGCCATCGGCCTCGAGCTCGCGCAGGCTCTTCGTGAGCATCGTGTTCGTTATGCCTCCAGCCGACCGCTTCAGCTCGTTGTAGTGCTGGCCGTCGTGGAGCATGAGATACCAGATGATCGGAATCTTCCACTTCGAGGAAATGATGCCCATCGAATAGAGGATCGGACACTCGGGCGGCATGGTGTCCTCGAAGTGGCGGATGCGGGCTTCAAATTCGGCGTCGTTCATGGTTGCTCTCCTCTCTTTCTCGCAAGCGTTGGACTTGTTCAAGGTGGCTGGACCCCAGCTGTTGCCTATCTCTCAAGTTCCGCCAAACAGGTCTGCGACCAGCGGTTTTGCGGACTTTTCTCTTCTTGGGCGATGGCTGCGGACCTAAGGAAGAAAAATATGCGTACTGTTGCTTTTCTTTCCTGAACTTTAGGCTTTCACGCATGCGGAACGCAATCGCCAGAAAGGAACGAATGATGAAGGAAACCTATCGGCCGCTTTTCGAGCCCTACACGCTGAACAACGGCGTCGAGGTGAAAAACCGCCTTGCCGTCGCCCCCGTGACCATCTACGATTCGGGCCCGGACGGCGAACTCACCCCGGCCGCGCGCCGCTTCTGGGAAGATCGATTCAAGGGATTCGGCATGTTCATCATGCCTTTCACCAATGTCCATCCTTCGAGCATCGGATTTGAATCGCCCAACGCCTTCTCCGAGGACCACCTCCCGACGCTCTCCGAATACGCGCGCATCTCCCATGATCAGGGAGCGCTTGCCGTCGCGCAGATCGCCCACTCGGGCCTCCGGGCGCATCCGTCGATGACTCGCGGCTACGGCGTCGTCGCCCCCTCGGCCTTGCCCGGACGTGCCCGAGCACTGGCCGACGCGGAAGTCGAAGCTCTCGTCGCAGCCTTCGCGAACGCAGCCGACCTTGCTATTCGCGCAGGACTCGACGGCGTCGAAATCCACGGCGCAAACGGATGGCTCATCCAGCAGTTCTTCTCCGGCACCTACAACCGCCGCGCCGACCGCTGGGGCGGCAGCCTCGAAAAACGTCTGGCCTTCCCGCTTGCCATCGTCGATGCGGTCGACGAAGTACGCCGAGCCCGCAACCGGCCCGACTTCATCGTCGGCTACCGATTCTCCCCGGAGGAGCCCGGCCCCGACGGCCTGACAATGGCCGACACGTTCGCCCTCGTCGACGTCCTTGCCGACAAGCCGCTGCAATACCTGCACATATCCCTGTGGGACTTCTACAAGAAAGCCCGTCGCGGAGCCGACACCAGCCGCCTGCGCATGGACCTCGTTCATGAGCGCCTCGACGGAAGGCTCCCGCTGATTGGAGTGGGCAATCTCTACACGGCAGACGACATGGCGAAGGCATGGGCCACCGGCACCGCGGAATTCCTTGCCGTCGGAAAGTCCGTGCTGCTCAACCCGCACCTCGTCGACCTCATCGAAACCGGCCGCGAATCCGAAATCGAGACCTGCTTCGACTGGGACAAGGCGGACAGCTATCGCTACACTCCGGCGATGCTCGACGGCACCCGCGCCGGCACCGACTTCTATCCGCCCTCGAAACAGTTTGAGCTGCGCTACCGTTCGGAGGAATACTGATGGTGTCTGCATTCGGTGCGGAGCAGGCCACGGAATCGGCGGTGAAGCTTCGGGCTTCGGGAGCGCCGAGGCAGGGGCGTGGCGCGGGGACGACGCGCGAGCCCGAGCCTTCCCGTCCGGGCCAGGCGAGGGCCGGAAGGCTCGGGGTGTCCACCACGAGCGGCACCGTGCTCGACGGCGTTCTCTTCTCCGCCGGGCCAAGCCGCCAGGTGGTCATCGCAATCACCGGCATCCATGGAAACTTCCACTCGAACCCGTTCTATGTGAACTTCGGGCAGACCTTCGCCGAGGCCGGCGTCGACTTCGTCTATGCCCAGACGCGCGACGCCTACGGTCGCATCGCCACACGCAACGTCCTGACCGGAAGGCAGGAGATCATCGGCTCGTGGAACGAGGACTTCGCCCATGCGGACGAGGATATCGCCGCCTACGTCGATGCCGCGGTCGAGCTTGGCTACGAACGCATCGTGCTCGCAGGCCACTCTCTGGGCGCCAACAAGGTGATCTCCTATCTGTCGCACACGAAGGATCCGCGGGTCGAGCGTTTCATCCTGCTCAGTCCAGCCAATGTCGAGCACCTTCTGTCCGCGGTCACCGAGGAGCAGAAGGGCGTCATCGAACGGTACATGTGCGAGGGGCGCGGCGGCGAGATGCTGCCCTTCGCTCTTCTGGGATGGATCGAATGCACGGCAAGCACCGCCTACGGATGGGTCTTCGACAACCCGCTTGACAACGTCCACGTCGAAGCCGACAAGGACTTCTCGCAGGTCGAGGCTCTCGAACATCGCGGAGCCCTGCTCATCGGATCCTATGACCGCTTCACCTACGGAGATCCTGCCGGATTTCTCGGCACCATCAACTCGCAGATGCCGCGCGCCGCCGAGAACGAGATCGTGATCGTCGAAGGCACCGGCCATACCTACCAGGGGCGCGAACAGCAGGTGGCCGACGCTCTTGTGGAGCTTGTCGCCGGTTGGTTGGCGGACGCGCCGAGTCGCAAGGACGCCAGCGGGAAGCCGTCGGTGCAAACGGCGGAACCCCAGGGGCGAGCGGGAGCAAAGGAGGTCAAGTGACATGCCCTTTCTGAAGATCTGGGCCTCGCCTTCCCTTGACACGCGAGCAGAGGACGAGCTTGTGCGCGCCCTGGGGGAAGCAATCGAGGCGGTTCCCGGCAGAGACGAGAACTCGCTGCTGGCAGTCATTGAACGCGAGGCGGGCATCTACCTGCGCGGACGGGCCGATAGGCCAATCGTCTACGCCGAGCTGGCAGTCTTCGCCAACGAAAACGGCGCCGGATATGCCGAATTCGCCGCAACTGCCACGCAAACGATCTGCAATGCCGTCGGCGCGGCGCCCGGCGATGTCTGTTTCCGTTTCGAGGACACCCTGCGATGGTCGGCCGCTGGGCGATACATCGACCGAAGGAGGTTCTCGTGAGCCGCTTCGCGATTGACGAACCCGCGGCCGAATCCGCGGCCGAACCTGCAGCGGAATCCGCGGTCGAATCCGGATGGAGACGCTCGCGCGGCGCGGAGATCCGCTTGCTGGCCTTCGTCGACCCCATGATGGGACTGGCTTGGGAAATGCAGCCTGTCTACCGGCGTCCCGAAGAACAGTATCCGGATCTCGTGATCCAGCCGGTCATGTCCGTCCTCGTTCCCGACGTGTACAGGCTCGTCGACCCGTTAGATCTCGCTGTCTCGAAGGCTCAGGCACTTAAGCAATACAACCGACGTTTGGCGCGAATATATCTTGACGAAGTGCCGATCGCCGGCATGCCGATGAGGATGGACGGCCTTCGCCTCTTCGACGAGGAGCACACCTCGAGCCGTCCCCTCGCGCTCGCGGTCAAGGCTGTGGAGCTGGCGAATCCGGAGCTTGCCGCATCGTTCCTGTATCGGCTGCGCTATGCGCTGGTCGTCGAGACGCGCCCGGTTCTTGCCAAGGCCGAGCTCGTGCGCGTGCTCCGACTCGTTGGCGCGGATGAGGACGGCGTATGCGAGGCCATCTCGGACGGCAGGGCTCAAGCCGCGCTGCATGCGGATCTCGAACTCGGACGTCGCTTCGGGGTCCAAGGCCTTCCTGCCCACGTCGTCCTTGGTCCGGGTTCCGCTGCCGGGAGCGCTTGGGTTGCCGGGAGGGTTCAGGCTGCCAGAACAGCCCCGGCTTCTGGTGGTGCGGGCGAGCCGATGCAAGCGGCGGCGGTTCCGGGAGTCGCCCCTTTCGAGACCTTCGCCCAAGCCATTGCGACGCTATCCGGCATCGCACCGGAGCCTGCGCGGCCGACGCCGCAGGCGGTAGGCAAGCTCGTCGCTCGGCGCCGGCTTGTCTGCTCGGTCGAAATCATGGCTGCCTTCGGACTTTCGGACGAAGAAGAGGCTCGTCGGCTCGTGGCGCCCCTGGTCGAAGATGGGGTTGTCCGCGTCTTCGAGGCCGCCGGCAGGTTCTTCGTCGAGCTTGTGGACTGAGCGTCGGGCCTTCGCTGCGGATTCGGGCTGCGGCATGACGGATGGGCGCAACCGGAGCTTGGGCCTGACCCGGACCTGGAGCTGCCCCGGAGTTCAAGGCCTGAATGGACGCTTCGGCTGTCGCGGGTTTGGCATGGGTAACATGCGAGGGGCGAAGCCGGCTGCTGGACAAGGAAGGAGCGCATCCATGCTTGGGATTCTGCGCGAGCGTTTCGCGGCGCATATGGAACGCCATGAAGGCGTGGCCTGGGCCGATGTCGAAGCGCGCCTGCTTGCGAAGCCCGAGGCCCTGGCGGCGCTCGGGCGTATGGAGGAAAGCGGCGGATAGCCGGACACCATCGGCTATGCCGGCCTTGCGGACGAGCTTGTCTTCTGCGACTGCGTGAAGGAATCGCCGACCGGACGCCGAAGCCTGTGCTACGACGGCGAAGCCCTGCGCAAACGCAAGAAGAACCCTCCGAAGGCAAGCGCCGCGGAGCAGGCGGCAAGCATCGGCGTCGCCCTCATGCCCGAAGAGCTCTACCGC
>CACYEE010000077.1 GCA_902773415.1 uncultured Actinomyces sp. | reverse complement strand
TCGCAATGGGTCTCATGTGGGGCCTCACCTACGCCACCACCGTCGACTCCTACGTGCTCAACGTCGTCTCCATCATCGGTCTCGCCCTGTCCATCGATTACGGCCTGCTCATCGTCTCGCGCTACCGCGAGGAGTTCGGCAACCGTCTTGCACGGCTCGGCCTGCCGCGCGACGCAACCGCGCTGCCCGAAGGCGCCGAGCTCGACGACGTCGTGCGCCGTTCGGTTTCCGCCACCGTCGCGACCGCGGGCCGCACCGTCATCTTTTCCGCCGTCACGATTGCGATCTCGATCTGCGGCCTTTTCGTCATGCACTCGACAACGCTGAGGATCATCGCCCTCGGAGGCGTTGCCGTCGTCCTTCTCGCCGTGCTCACGGCCTCGACGCTCGTTCCTTCGCTCATTCGGCTGCTTGGCCCGCGCCTGCTCAAGCCTTCCCCGATTGCCTCCTGGCCCGGCATTCGCCACCTCTTCAACGCCCTGCGCGACTCCTCGAGCGATACCGGAGCCTTTTCGCGGCTCGCCACCGCCGTCCAGCGCCACCCGTGGACCATCATGCTTGCCGTTTTCGGCGTGCTCGTCACCATGACCCTTCCCGTGCGCGACCTGCATATGCGCTCGAACGTCTACGAGTACATTCCCGAAACCGCCTCGGCACGCACCGCCTACGACACCATGCAGACCGACTACCCCCAGTTCGCCACGGACGACATCATTCTTCACGTCCACGGCACCGAAGAGCAGGCACGCGAAGTCGCCAACTACGTGCGAACAGTGGCCGCAGGCGCGAAGGATCCCACCGAACTCGAGGGAATCTGGCGCATTGGCGTGGATGTCGATTCCGAGGACGTTGTCGGCACGAAGGCAATCGAAACCGTCAAGGACCTTCGCGCGCACGACTTCCCGGTTGCCGTCGAGGTCGGAGGCGCCGCGGCTCAACAGCACGACTTCACTTCCTCGATGCTTCGCGGCGCGCCGCTCGCCCTCGCGATCGTTGCGCTTGCCGTGCTCGTTCTTCTCTACCTCATGACGGGTTCAATCATCGTGCCCGTCAAGGCCCTCGTCATCAATATCCTCTCCTTCCTCGCCTCCCTTGGAGCCACCGTGTTCATCTTTGCCCGCGGCTGGTTCGGGCTGCCCGAAACCCCGGGCCTCGAAACGATTGTCGTGGCATGCTCCGTCGCTTTTGGATTCGGCCTTTCGATGGATTACGAAGTGTTCCTGATTTCGCGCATGAAGGAGCATTACGATGCGGGACACTCGAACGACGAGGCGGTCGCGATCGGCCTGCAACGCTCGGGCAGGATCATCACCTCCGCGGCCCTCGCAATCATCGCCGTCTTCGTCGGCTTCGTTTTCGGCGACATGCTTGCAATCAAGGAAATCGGCGTGCTTCTCGCAATCTGCGTAGCGGTCGACGCCACTCTCGTGCGCCTCCTTCTTGTGCCCGCAACCATGACGGTTCTCGGAGACTGGAACTGGTGGGCTCCCGGACCGCTCAGGCGGATTTCCGACCGTGCGAATCCTCCGCGCCAGCCCAAATCAGCCACGACGCCGGCCGCCCCTGCACGTCAGGAGTCTCCCGCCGCATTGCCCGGCTCTCCTGCCGCCAATGCCCGTCCCAAGCGCGACGAGACAGAGTTTGTCCTTCCCTCCGACGCAACCGCCACCGGACGGCACAATGCCGGCGGAAAGGTCGCTCCCCCGCGCCTGGACGACACCGGAGAATTCCGGCTCGGCAAGCATCATCGCGTGTAGGCGCCAGCGCTCGCGCTGCCGCGCGCGAAGTTGCGTCCGAAAGGCGCCCTGAAGCTTCGTGGAGCATGGCCGGGCGCAGCCGCACGGGGCGCTAGCGCGCCGAAGTCGCTGTCATGTCGATCGTGAGTTCGACGCTCCTGCCCGCAAGCTCGATCGCGAGCGGCGCCTGTTCGGGAAACTCGGGGGCTTCGCATGCTTCGCCGTCGCGCATGAAGCGCAGCGTGCGCCGTCCCAGCTTCCCCTTCGTTGCCGCGCTGAAGCCCGCGTTCTGAGCCAGATGAAGCATCGAGGTCGCATTGATTTGGTTGACGTCGATCTTGCCGGTCACCTCGCGGGCCGCGATATCGGCATCGCCCGAGATGTCGAGCTCGATATGCCCGTCGCAGCGCAGAAGCTCCACGCGGGGAATCGAGCCGGACAGTTCGAGCTCGCCGGAGAGGTCATGGATGGTACACCGGTCGGCATTGACCGAAAGCTCGACGGCATGGGTGAATCGGGCGGGCACGGCGATCTCGATTCCGAGGCCTTCGCGTGCGGCGGCGTCTGCGACGATTCCCGTGTTGATGACATCGATGTCGAAGTGGGGCCCGCGCGTGTCGAGCTGGACCTTGAAGGCCTGATCGATGTCGTCGATGGTGGCCGAGCTGAGCGTGACCTGGACCTTCTCGATGGAGGACCCGGCAAGCGAGACGGTGTGCGCGAAGCCGGCGTTGATGTCGAAATCGATCTCGCGGGAGATGTCCACCTGCATCTGCGAGCGTGCGACGGCGCCTGGCTCGACGAGCCGAGTCGGAACGCCGGCCACGAGCGAATCGAGGCTGACGTCGAACAGGCGCGCAAGGGCGGCGAGGTTCTCGACGTCGGGAACGCCGGCGCCGGTCTCCCATTTGGTGACGGCCTGGCGGCTGACGAAGAGACGTTCGGCAAGCTGGCCCTGCGAGAGGCCGGATGCAGTGCGCAACTCGCGAATGGTCGATGCAAGGTTCATGATTCCTCCTTGAAGGCGAAGCCTGAGGACAGGCCGGCGTCACCCTGACGCATCTTCAGCTTGCACCGCGGCTCCAGGTGGCAGACGGCAACACCTGTTTGCATCTGTCTGTCTCCATGCTACTTTGCGTGGCATCGCGCCTGGCGGAGGGCACGAAAGCGGCGGGGCAGGCGCCTTCCGCGGGCGCGGTCGCTTCCGACCGCCCTCCCGCGGGATGCCTGCCCCGCCGCCGGGGACTCATGCGACGCAGAGCGTCACTCCTCGGACTTGGAGTCCTTCTCTTCGGGGACGTAGTCCACGCCGGCCTCTTCGCGCTGTTCGGGCGTGATTGCGGCGGGGGCGTCGGTCAGCGGGCACCAGCCTGCACCGATCTTCGGGAAGGCGATGACGTCGCGAATCGAGGGCGCATCGACGAGCAGGGCAACGATGCGGTCCCAGCCGAAGGCGATTCCGCCGTGCGGCGGGGCACCGAACTTGAAGGCGTCGAGGAGGAAGGCGAACTTTTCCTGCGCTTCCTCGGCGGACAGGCCCATGACCTTGAAGACCCGCTCCTGGATGTCGCGGCGGTGGATACGAATCGAGCCGCCGCCGATTTCGTTGCCGTTGCAGACGATGTCGTAGGCGTATGCGAGGGCCGAGCCGGGGTCGGTGTCGAACGTGTCGAGGCATTCTGGCTTGGGCGAGGTGAAGGCGTGATGCACGGCCGTCCACTTCGAGCCCATTGCGACGTCGCCCTCGGCGACTGCCTGGGAGGCCGGCTTGAAGAGCGGGGCGTCGACGACCCACGTGAAGGCCCAGGCCTTCGGGTCGATGAGGCCGCAACGTTTGCCGATTTCGAGGCGGGCCGCGCCAAGCAGTTCGCGGGAGGCCGTCGGCTCTCCGGCGGCGAAGAAGATGCAGTCGCCGGGATTCGCCCCGGTGGCTTCGAGCAGGCCGTCGCGTTCGGCATCGGAGATGTTCTTGGCGACGGGACCGCCGACGGTTCCGTCCTCGGCCACGGTCACGTAGGCGAGGCCCTTGGCGCCACGTGCGCGCGCCCATTCCTGCCATTTGTCGAAGGTGCGGCGCGGCTGGGATCCGCCGCCGGGCATGACGACCGCGCCGACGTAGTCGGCCTTGAAGATGCGGAAGGGAGTGTCCTTGAAGTACTCGGTGAGATCCACGAGCTCCTGGCCGAAGCGAAGGTCGGGCTTGTCCGAGCCGTAGCGCTCCATCGCGTCCTTGTAGGTCATGCGCGGAATCGGAGTCTGCAGGTCGTAGCCGATTAGGGCCCAGATCTCCTTGAGGACCTCTTCGGCGACGGCGATGACGTCGTCCTGGTCCACGAAGCTCATCTCGACGTCGAGCTGGGTGAACTCGGGCTGGCGGTCGG
>CACYEE010000076.1 GCA_902773415.1 uncultured Actinomyces sp. | reverse complement strand
TCTCGGTGTCAAGGCCAACGCGGACACTCCCAAGGACGCCGCCCGCGCCCGCACCTTCGGTGCCACGGGCATCGGTCTGTGCCGCACTGAGCACATGTTCCTCGGAGACCGCCGCGAGCTCATCGAGCAGGTCATTCTTGCCAAGTCCGATGCCGAGAAGGAGGAGGCGTTCGCGAAGCTTTCGCCGCTGCAGAAGAAGGACTTCCTCGGCATCTTCGAGGCGATGGACGGCCTGCCCGTCACGGTGCGCCTCATCGACCCGCCGCTGCACGAGTTCCTGCCCGACATGGTCGGCATCGAGCGCGAGTCCGCCGCGGCAGAGGCCAAGGGCGAATCGCTTGACGCCAAGACCGCCGAGGTGCTTGAGGCCGTTCGCGCCAACCACGAACAGAACCCGATGCTGGGCTTGCGCGGCGTGCGCCTGGGCCTGAAGATTCCGGGCTTGTTCAAGTTGCAGATCGAGGCGATTGCCGAGGCGGCCGCCGAGCTGAAGAAGGCCGGCAAGGATCCGAAGCCGCAGATCATGGTGCCGCTCATCGGCTCGCACACCGAGCTTCAGATCGTGCGCGACTGGGCCGAGAAGATCATCGCCGAGGTTGCCGGAGCTCAGGGCGTGGAGCTCGAGATTGCCATCGGCAACATGATCGAGCTGCCACGCGCCGCAATGGTGGCCGACGAGATTGCCGAGGAGTCGGACTTCTTCTCGTTCGGCACCAACGATCTCACGCAGACCACGTGGGGCTTCTCGCGCGACGACTGCGAGCATATCTTCTTCAACGACTACTACAACTACGGCGTGTTCCAGGTGTCGCCTTTCGAGACGATCGACTGGAAGGGCGTCGGCAAGGTTGTCGAGATGGGTGTGAACAACGGCCGTTCGACGAAGCCCGAGCTCGAGTGCGGTGTCTGCGGCGAGCATGGCGGCGACCCGGCGTCGATTCACTTCTTCGACGCTGTCGGCCTGGACTACGTGTCCTGCTCCCCGTTCCGTGTCCCGGTGGCCCGCCTCGAGGCCGGTCGTGCCGCGATTGCGAACGAGTCGCCTCTCGCGGTGAAGTGACCGTGCGCGTGAGGTTGAACATCGGACGCTGATTCGACGGGCGGGCTGCCGGGTTTTCCGGTGGCCCGCCTTTTTGCTTGCCGTGCCCGTTGTGAGGTGTTGCACGTATCAAAGGGGTCAGGCACCATTGATACGTGCCCTGCGGGGTATTGCGTATCTGTGGTGCGGTCATGGCGGGTCCGGTCCGGGCGCTCTCGGCATCGGCAGTGCTGGCCCGCTTGTGGCACAAGTCGGAGCGGAATGTTCCCGTATGCACGACAGGTTGCCAGTTTGCGCGGTCTGCTCCTGGTTGTGCCACGGGATTTCGCGGCAACGGACAAAACTGCACGCCCGGGCGTCCATCCCGCAGCAGCCGACGGGCGCGGTGCAGGGGCTTTGCCTCGGCACTGTGCCGGCGTCGCTCATGCTGTCAATGTCCAGTCCGCGGAGGGCCCCGTCCGGCGTCGTCCGCTCGGCACCGTCGAACCTTTCGCCGCGCCTGCCACCGTATTCTTTTGAGGATCGTCTGTTCCGGCCGATTTGGCTCATCTGGCACCCGGATTCCAGAGGCCGGTGGCGTCCCGCCTGCCGGACGGGCACAATAGTCGCGTGCCCGCTGGGCCTCTCGTTTGGGGCCCGTCCCCAAACTAGAGATTCCTCCCGTTTGGGGCCCGTCCCCAAACCGGAGGCCCGCAAGCCTCACACGGAAGGAAGCGCCATGACCAACCTCTCCGCCAACGCCGGGACGCCCGAACTCCTCGAACTCCTCGCAGCCCGGGTCAAGGGCGAGGTCGACTCCTCCTCGCGCCGCCGCGCCGAATACTCCACCGACGCCTCCCTCTACCGGATCCTCCCGCAAGCCGTCGTGTTCCCGCGCGACGCCGCCGATGTCGAAGCCGCGCTCGCCGTCGCCCGCGAAACCGGCGTGCCCCTCACCTCGCGCGGAGCCGGAACCTCCATCGCCGGCAACGCCATCGGCCCCGGCATCGTCCTCGACTTTTCCCGGCACATGAACCGCATCCTCGAAATCGACCCGGAAACGCGCACCGCCCGCGTCCAGCCCGGCGTCGTCATGAGCGAGCTTCAGAAGACCGCCGCGCCCCACGGCCTGCGATTCGGCCCCGACCCCTCCACCCAGAACCGCGCCACCTTCGGCGGCATGATCGGCAACAACGCCTGCGGCGCCCACGCCGTCGCCTACGGCCGCACCAGCGACAACGTAATCTCCCTCACAGTTCTTCTCGCCGACGGCCGCATCATCGACACCGCCGACGGCACCGCCCAGATCGACGGCCTCGACGCCTTCGCCGACGCCCACCTCGCCGCCATCCGCACCCGCATGGGTACCTTCAAGCGCCAGGTCTCCGGCTACGCCCTCGAGCATCTCCTGCCCGAAAACGGGCGCGACCTCGCCAAGTTCCTCGTTGGCTCCGAAGGCACCCTCGCCATCATCCTCGAGGCGACCGTGCGCCTCGTGCCCGTGCCCGCCTCGCCCGCCCTCGTCGTGCTCGGCTACGAATCGATGGCCGCCGCCGCCGACGACGTCCCCGAAATCCTGAAGCACGAGCCGCTTGCCGTCGAAGGCATGAACGACGTGCTTGTCGACGTCGTGCGCCGCCACAAAGGCTCGGTGCCCGCGCTGCCCGAAGGCGCCGGCTGGCTCTTCATCGAAATCGGGGCGCGCGACGGGGAGGACGCCGCCGCCGTCCTGGCCCGCGCCGAGGCCCTCGCCGCCGCCGCGAACACCGACGCGGTGCGCATCTGCGAAGCCGGCCCGGACGCCACCGAGCTGTGGCGCATCCGAGCCGACGGCGCCGGCCTGGGAGGGCGCACCGCCGCCGACCACCAGGCCTGGCCCGGCTGGGAGGATTCGGCCGTCCCGCCCGAAAAGCTCGGTGCCTACCTGCGCGACCTGCGCGCCCTGCTCGACGCCCACGGCCTCGACGGCCTCATGTACGGCCACTTTGGCGACGGCTGCGTCCACATCCGCATCGACTTCCCGCTCGATTCCGCCGCCGGCATCCCCTCCTACCGCTCCTTCATGGAGGCCGGCGCGGATCTCGTCGCCAGGTACGGCGGCTCGCTTTCGGGCGAGCACGGCGACGGGCGCTGCCGAAGCGAGCTTATGCCGCGCATGTACCCGGCCGAGATCATCGAGGCCTTTGCGCAGGCCAAGGCCCTGTTCGACCCGAAGGGGATTCTCAACCCCGGCGTGCTCGTGGAACCCGACGCCATCGACGAGCATCTGCGCCGCCCCTACGCCAAGCCTGTCCCCCATGCCGGCGGCTTCCATTTCCATGAGGACGGCGGGGACATGACCCGCGCCGTTCACCGGTGCACCGGCGTCGGCAACTGCCGCGCCGACCGCTTCGGCCAAGGCTTCTTCCTCTGCCCGTCCTACGACGCCTCGCGCGACGAGAAGGACGCGACCCGCGGGCGCGTGCGCGTGCTCGAGGAACTCGTGCGCGGAGAGCTGTTCGACTCCTGGGACGCCCCCGAGGTGCTCGAATCCCTGGACCTGTGCCTGGCCTGCAAAGCCTGCTCGGCCGACTGCCCGACCGGCATCGACGTGGCCCGCTACCGTTCGGAGACCCTCTACCGCGCCTACAAGGGCAAGATTCGCCCGCGCACGCACTACACGCTCGGGAATCTACCGGTTCTCGCGCGCATGGCGACGAAAGTTCCGCTGGTTGCCGCGGCCGCAAACGCCTTCATGAAGGTCGGGCCGGCGCGCCGCCTCGCGTTCATGGCGGCGGGCCTCGACCCGCGCCGCACCTCGCCGAAGTTCGCCACGAAGGTCCTGTCGAGGTTCGACGAGTTCCGTGACGCCGGCTCGACCGAGGATGTGCGCCCGGGCATCGAGGGGTGGGGCAGTCCCGAGGCGCCCGGCTCCGGCGGCATCGGGGCCTCGGTCGTGCAGGTCGACGCGAAGCGCGACGCGGTGCGCGACGCGGTGCGCGAGGATGCGGTGCCGGGCACGCCCGCGGTTGCGGGCGGTTCCGGGGATTCCGGGGCGGCACGGGACGTGTCCTCCGGCGTCGCTCCCGAGGCCTCGCGCGAGCCTGCGCCGATGCTGGCCGGGCACCGCTACGTTGTCCTGTGGGCCGATTCCTTCTCCCATACGCTTGACGCGCGCGGGGCGCGGGCGGCCATCGGGCTGTTGCAGCGAGCCGGCTACGAGGTGCTGGTGCCGCCATCCGACACCTGCTGCGGTCTGACGTGGATCACGACCGGCCAGCTTGGCACGGCAAAGAAGAAGCTCGAGCGTCTGCTGGGCCGGCTTGGCCCGTTCGCGGCCAACGGCGTGCCAATCGTGGGCGTGGAGCCTTCGTGCACGGCCGTGCTGCGTTCGGACCTGGAGGACCTGCTGCCCGACGACCCGCGCACGAAGCTCGTGAAGAACATGACGTATACGCTGGCTGAGCTTCTTTCGGCTCCCGCGCCGGTCGGGCCGGGCGAGGAGCTGGCGCTGCCGGACCTGACGGGAATCAACATCGTGGCCCAGCCGCACTGCCATCATTATTCGGTCATGGGCTGGAAGGCCGACGAGGAGCTGATCCGCCGCACCGGCGCGACGCTGACGAAGGTGTCGGGCTGTTGCGGCCTGGCCGGAAACTTCGGCATGGAGGCCGGCCATTACGAGATGTCGGTCAAGATCGGCGAGAAGCGGCTGCTGCCGGCCCTGCGCGAGGCCCCCGAGGATGCCGTGTATCTGGCCGACGGCTTCTCCTGCCGTACCCAGGCCGACCAGCTTGCCGGCGTCGGCGGCATCCATCTGGCTGAGCTGCTCCTGCGCGGCCGCGCCGTTCTCTGACAGGATCCGGTGCCAGGGCTGTGTTCGGCAGGCATCGCCTGCCTGCGGCAGCTTCCTCGCTCCGGCCTCGCGCGAGCAAGCTCGCGCAGGCTCTCCGCTCGTCGCTGTGTCGTGGCATCGCTCGAAAGCCGGGCGTGTCGCAAAGGGGACAGGCTAGTGCCGCATGGGGGACAGTCCCCCTTTGCGACACCATTGCGGCATCTGGCGGTCGGGCTTAGGGCAGGAGACGGGCCAGGCGGTAACCGACGTAGAAGAACTCCTCGCGGGCAAGAAACGGCGCCTTGGTCTGCCAGCTTTGGTAGGCGGAACTTGGGGTTGGCGAGGAACAGGCCTTGAGGCCGAGGTCGCGGGCCATGCTCATGGCTCGCTTCATGTGCAGCGGATCGCTGACGACAAGCGCCGTCGCCCAGCCGCGTTCGTCCATAAGCCGTGCGGCGTTCTCGAGGTTTTCCTCGGTGATTGTCGAGTTTTCTTCGATGGCAATCGCGTTTGACGGAACCCCGTGGGCTTCCGCGTATTCGCGGGCGACATCGGCATCTGAACGGGCATTGCCGGCACCCGCTCCGCCAGTCATGATGATTGCCCGCACATCGCCGGCGTCGTACAAGGACACGGCGTGGTTGATTCGCTCCCGAAAAACAGGTGAGGGGCCGTTTGGGCCGACGCCCGCACCGAGCACGATTGCGACATCCGCGCTTCGTGTCTCGTCGACGCCCGCATAGCGCACAATGCTGAGCGTCGTCAGCGTGAGGTAACCGATGAACAACACGCACGATGCACGGAAAATGAGTTTGGCGATCATGCCCATGAACGTGATTCTACGCGCAATCCCGGAAGCGGCAGGTTCGTGCGGCGAGACCGGGGTCGGGGAATGGGAAGGCTGCTGCGGCGCAACTTGGAGCGGGGTGTGCTGCTGTGCGGTTCGGGTTGCATGCCGGGCTGGTCTGCTCCGGCTTGTGGCATGGGGAGCGGGAGGGGAAGTCGGGGCAACAGGGAAGAGCGAGAAAGCGCGCGGCAGGGAAAGAGAAGGTCGGGGAGGGGAAGGCAGGGCAAGGGCGGGAAGGCAGGGCGTGGAAGCGGGCGAGAGGAAGGAAGGAAAGGGAAACAAGAAAGAGTGGAGAAGGAAAAGAGGAAAGAAGCCGCGAGGCCAGGCAACAGGCAGGCAGCGGCACGCAGCCCTGCCGCGCCAAGAGACGCAGACGCAAGGCG
>CACYEE010000075.1 GCA_902773415.1 uncultured Actinomyces sp. | reverse complement strand
GCCGTCTTCCACGTCGGCATCCCCGTCGGCATCTGCTGGACCATCATGAAGAAGATGGGCGGCACCGAAATGCTCGGCATCGTCCTCGGCCTCACGCTCGTCTCCGGCCAGCTCACCAACGCCTACGGCGTCGCCGACGCCCTCGCCGACGGCACCATCAACCAGTGGGACTTCGGCTTCATCCAGGTGAACATGATCGGCTACCAGGCCCAGGTACTCCCCGCCATGCTGGCCGCCTTCACCCTCGCCTACCTCGAAAGGTTCTTCAAGAAGATCATCCCGTCGATCGTCGCCATGATCTTCGTGCCCTTCTTCTCCCTCCTCTTCGCCATCATGGCCGCCCACTTCATCCTCGGCCCCATCGGCTGGAAAGTCGGCTCGGCCATCTCCGCCGTCGTCTTCGCCGGCATCACCGGCCCGCTGCGCGTCGTCTTCGGCGCCATCTTCGGCTTCCTCTACGCCCCGCTCGTCATCACCGGCCTGCACCACATGTCCAACGCCATCGACCTCCAGCTCATCGCCGATTACGGCGGGACGATGCTCTGGCCGATGATCGCCCTGTCCAACATCGCCCAAGGCGCCGCCGTTCTCGGCATGATGTACCTCCAGCGCCGCAACGCCACCGCGCAGGAACTCAACATCCCCTCGTGGATCTCCTGCTGGCTGGGCGTGACCGAACCCGCCATGTTCGGCGTCAACCTCAAGTACGTCTTCCCCTTCTTCGCCGGCATGACCGGTTCCGCCCTCGCCGCCATCGTCGCCACGGCCTCCAAGGTCACGGCCAACGCAATCGGCGTCGGCGGCGTGCCCGGCATCCTCGCGATCCAGCCGAAGTCCATCCCGATGTTCGCGGTCTGCATGCTCATCGCAATCGCGGTGCCCTTCGTCATCGTCGTCGCCATCGGCAAGCGCAAGGGCATCGACAAGGAAGCCGAGAAGATTGCGGCCCTCGAAGAACTCGAAACCGCGGAACTCGCAGCCGCTTCCTCCAAGAGCGACGCGGCCCCGGCTGCCGCTTCGGCTTCCGCTGCGGGCGGCACGGCGACGGCGGTCAAGGTCCGCCAAGGCGAACTCGTCGCCTTCCTCACCGGAACGACCGTCGCAATCGAACAGGTTCCCGACGCGACCTTCGCCTCGAAGGTCCTGGGCGACGGCATCGCAATCTACCCGACATCGAACGTGCTGCTTGCGCCGGCCGACGCCGAAGTCGTCATGACCTCGCCCGGCTCCAACCACGCGGTCGGCCTCAAGACGACCGACGGAGTAGAGATGATTCTCCACTGCGGCATCGACACGGTCTCGATGGACGGCGACGGCTTTGCCTGCCACGTCTCCCAAGGCGACACGGTAGCGGCGGGCGACCCGCTCATCACCTTCGACATGGAGCGCATCGCCGCGGCGGGCCACCCGGCCGTCACGATGATGGTAATCACGAACCCCGCAGGCCACGAGTTTGCCTTCGAGACGGGCGTTGCCGTACGTGCCGGCAACGACACCGTCGCGAAGTCCGAATGAGGCGCTGGCGGAGGGCGGGCCACGGGGGTCCCGCCCTCCGCGGCACCGCCTCCCGCATCCTCCCGTTTCCCGCACCACCACGAACCACCAAGGAACACCATGCCTCACTTCTCCAGCGACGCCGTCTACCAGATTTACGTCAAGTCCTTCGCCGACTCCAACGGCGACGGCATCGGCGACCTGCCGGGAATCCGCTCGCGCCTGCCCTACCTTTCCAGCCTCGGCGTGCGCTACGTGTGGCTCACCCCGTTCTTCGTCTCGCCGATGCGCGACAACGGCTACGATGTCGCCGACTATCGCGCCATCAATCCGACGTTCGGCACGATGGAGGATTTCGAGGCGCTCGTCGTCGACGCCCGCAAGCTCGGCATCGGAATCATGGCGGATATGGTCTTCAACCATACATCCACCGAGCACGAATGGTTCCGCCGCGCCCTGGACGGCGAGGAGAAGTACCGCGACTTCTATTTCTTCAGGGAGGGACGTCCGGCCGTCAAGGGGGACGCGGCAACGCCTACGCCCGTCGCCCCCGAAGGCCCGGAACGTACAGCTCCGGAAGGGGCCCCGACCCGCGCGGGCCTCGAGGTTCCCGTCGCCCCTGACGGGACTCTCGCCCCGACGAACTGGGAGTCGAAGTTCGGCGGGCCCGCCTGGGAGTATTCGGAAGAGGCCGGCGCCTGGTACCTTCACCTGTTCGACCGCACGCAGGCCGACCTCAACTGGGACAATCCGGCCGTGCGCGAAGAGCTCAAGGACATCGTCCGCTTCTGGAAAGCGAAGGGCGTGGAGGGTTTTCGCTTCGACGTCGTCAATCTCGTGTCGAAGCCGGAGACCTTCGAGGACGACCTCGAAGGCGACGGCCGCCGCTTCTACACGGACGGGCCGCATATCCACGAGTATCTTCACGAGCTTGTGCACGATACGGGGATTGCGGACATGGTGACCGTCGGCGAGATGAGCTCGACCTCGCTTGCCGACTGCATCGGCTACTCCCGCCCCGAACGCGAGGAGCTGTCGATGGTGTTCTCCTTCCACCATCTCAAGGTGGATTATGCGGGAGGCGACAAGTGGGCGCTTGCGCCGGTCGATTTCGGCGAGCTTCGCCGCCTGCTGGGCACATGGCAGGAGGAGATGGCTCGGGCCGGGGCATGGAACGCGCTGTTCCTCAACAACCACGACCAGCCGCGCGCCGTCTCGCGCTTCGGCTCGGACACGCCCGGCCTGCGCGAACGCAGCGCCAAGACGCTCGCCATGCTCATCCATCTCCTGCGCGGCACGCCCTATATCTACCAGGGCGAGGAGATCGGCATGACGAATGCGCATTTCCCGTCGATCGGGCTGTATCGCGACGTCGAGTCGACGAACCATTTTGCGATCATGCGCAAGCGCGGCCTGTCCGAGGCCGATGCGATGGCCGTGCTCCAGGCGCGTTCGCGCGACAATTCCCGTACGCCGATGCAGTGGACCAGCGGGCCGAACGCGGGCTTCACCGAAGGCACGCCGTGGCTCTCGCTGCCTGGCAATCACGACGAGATTTCCGTTGAAGCCTGCCAATCCGACCCGGATTCGGTGCTGAACTTCTATCGGAAGCTCGTGCGCCTGCGGCGGGAGCTTGCGGTAGTGGCCGAGGGCGACGTGCGTTTCCTCGATTCCGGCTGCGATCAGGTGTTCGGCTACGAGAGGCGGCTCGGCCAGACGCGCCTTGTGGTGGCCTGTTCGCTTTCCGAGGCGACGGTGCCCGTGGGCGGCGAGCTGGCGGAGGCGCTGGCCGAGATGTCCGAGGCCGCGGTTCTTGTGGAGAATGGCGGGGTTTCGCGCGGGGTTTCGGAGGGCGACGCGGCCGGCGCCTTCACGCTCGAACCGTTTGCGGGTCTCGCCCTCCTGGATTCGGATTCCTAGCCGGCTTGCGCGAGGGTGTTCTGCGTGCGAGGGCGTCTCGCCGGCATTTCGTCCATTGACGGGGCTGCCCCGCGTCGGCTGGGGCGGGAATCGGCACGTTGTTCCGATTCCCGCCCCAGCCGTTTGCGCAGGCCAGAAAGCCCGGTATCGAAGAGGGGACAGACTGGTGCCGCATTGGGGACAGTCCCCTTTCCGACACGCGGAAGGTCTCGCGCGAGCTTGCCCGCGCGAGACTGGAGCGAGGAAGCCCTGGTCGGCAGCTTCCTTGGTTTCGGGCAGGAATGCGAGCATTCATGCCTCTTGGCCCGCGTCGCCGCAAGAGGGAGAGAAACGACCGAACGCAGTCCCCTTTTCTCGCCCCGGGCGGCGGATGGCCCTGACGAGACGGCCCCACCCGCCGCCCGGTGCCGACGCTTCGGGGCTGCGCACCGTTTCTTCCGTGGGGACCCCTTCGTCGCATGTCCACGCACCAATTGAGATAACAATGCTATAACAAATTGGTATAATAGAACACAAAACCGCTGGTAGCGAGGGAGCGAACCGTTACTGACAAGGATCCTAGCGACTTTGACCGCACTCTTTTCGCAAATCAAGATACAATGATGGCGGTCAGGCAAAAGCGCGAGCTCGACAGAACGAGCATCCCGCCGCAGGGAACTTGACTGGGCAGATCAATACAGGGAGACGTTGGGCGGTCCTCCTAGGAGGACCGCCCAACGTCTGTCCCCAGCGCGCACGAACCGGGGACGGGATCGTTTTGCCCAAACGGACGAAATCCGCCCCGCCCCCGGTTCGTTCAGAACCACTTCTTTTCGTGGCGAATGTAGGTTTCCTGGAAACGCTCCTCCGGCATCGTCAGATAGATGATTCCCTCGACGATGCCGACCGCCTGGACGATCGGCCCGAGCGCGCCGCCGGTCAGAACCGTCAGAAGCACCATGAGCAGCCCGGCGTGCGGATACTCCATGTAGAACTTGTGAACTCCGAAAGCGCCCAGAACAATCGCCAGAATGCCCGCCGTCGTACGGCTCTTGAAGCCCTGCACCGCACGGGCCTTGCCGTAGGCGCCCATCCGCGCCCCGTACTGCGGCATCCGGGCACCGCCAGGATTTGCTCCGCCGCCGGGCGCCTGCCAGTTCGCTCCGTTCGCGGCACCGGGCGTGCCGCCTCCAGCCGGGCCTCCCGGCTGCGCACCGTACGGCTGGGCCCACGAAGGGGCCTGTCCGCCGTTGGTCCAGGGATTCTCGTTCGCGTTCATTCCTGCCGTCTCCTTGCGAAACCCTCTGCCGCACGCGGGCATGTCGGGCGCGGCTTTGCGGGAAATCCGCTCTGTGGTGCCGTTTTCGCGCTTCCATTTTACTCGGCGCGGCCACCGGGTTCCATTCGGGCGACGGTGAGCGGTCCACCGCAGGCACGGGAATAGGCGCGCGTCGCCCCGGCCTGCGGCCGTCCGCCCAACCCTCGGAACCGGCCACCCCGCAGAAATCCCGCACCAATCGGGGACGGGGCAAGATTCGCCCACATGAACGAAAGCGCCCCCGTCCCCGATTCGCACGGCGGGCCCGCGGCGGCGTCGCCACCGGCACACCGAAAGCCGCGGAACCTGAATTCCTATGCCCGCCCAATGCAATACAATCGCAGGAAGCGAGAAAAGTTCCGCACAGGCCAACCCCGAAAGGACACCCATGAAGGTACTCATTGCCGGCGGTGCCGGCTACATCGGCTCGCACACCGCGCACCAGATGATCGCGAACGGCCACGACGTCGTCATTGTCGACAACCTCGCCACCGGCCACCGCTCCGCGGTTCACCCGAAGGCAGCCTTCCACGAAGGCGACGTGCGCGACCGGGACTTCCTCGACCGCGTATTCGCCGCCGAGCCGGACATCGAGGCCGTCATCCACTTCTGCGCCTGGTCCCTCGTGGGCGAGTCGATGGAAAAGCCGCTCAAGTACTACGAAAACAACGTCGGCGGCGCAATCGTGCTCCTGGAAGCCATGATCGACGCCGGCATCGACAAGATCGTGTTCTCCTCGACCGCCGCCACCTACGGCGAACCGACGTCGATTCCAATCCGCGAAGACGACCCGACAAGCCCGACCAACCCCTACGGCGAGACGAAGCTCGCAATGGAGAAGCTGTTCAAGTGGGCCTCGGTGGCCCACGGCGTCCGCTTCGTCTCCCTGCGCTACTTCAATGCGTGCGGCGCGGCCGAAGGAGGCGGCATCGGCGAATCGCATGCCACCGAAACCCACCTCATTCCGCTGATTCTTCAGGTTCCGCTCGGCAAGCGCGAGCAGATCTACATGTTCGGCGACGACTACGACACCGCCGACGGCACGTGCATCCGCGACTACATCCACGTCGACGATCTGGCGCAGGCCCACGAGAAGGCCGTCGAGTACCTGGCCGCGGGCGGCACGTCCGACATCTTCAATCTCGGCAACGGACTCGGCTTCTCGGTGCGCGAAGTGGTGGAGGTTGCCCGCAAGGTCACGGGCCACGACATTCCGGCGGTGGTGGCCGAACGCCGCGCCGGCGATCCGGCAGTGCTGATCGCTTCCTCGGACAAGGCCCGCGAGGTTCTCGGCTGGAATCCGCAGAAGGCCGACCTCAAGAAGATCATCGAATCGGCCTGGGTGTGGCACCAGAACCACCCGGACGGCTTCGACGACTGACCGATGCCGTGCCTCATGGAAGGGGCGGGCCGGCTGAGATTCGGGGACGGCAACGAGCGGAAGGTCCGCATCCTTGCGCGCGTAACCGAAGCAAGGATGCGGCGCGGGGGAGCGGAGCGACCGAACGTGCCCGCATTTCGCCCGGCCCGCCCCTTTCGCATGCGAGCGTTTCCCGTCAGGCATGACGCCGAATCCTGCCGTTTCGCAGGTCAGTAGCTGGGACGCCAGATGATGATGGTGCCGGTTTCCCGCCGGGAAACGATCGGGGCGTCCTCGTCGGGGTCGACGCCGTAGCGCGCGTCCCGATCCTCGGCCGCCTCGCGTCGCGCTTTCTCGGCGGCAAGCCTGCGCGCCTCGCGCAGCTGTTCGCGAAGGTCCTGGCGGCCGGAAGCGACGAGAACATCCCCGTCGCTTCCGGCCGCAAACACGCGGTTGCGGCGCATCTCCTCGGCGGCGAGCTCCTCGCCCTGCTTTTCGACCTGCCGGCGCAGGCGGCGCACCTGGGCCCGCAGGCGTTCCACTTCGTCCTGAAGCTCGAAGATTCTCGCGATTCCCGCGAGCGAAACGCCTTCCTCCTGGGACAGGCGCTGGATTTCCTGAAGGCGTTCGACGTCGGCGAGCGAATAGCGCCGCCCTCCGCCGCGCGTCCGTTTCGCCACGACGAGACCGAGCCTGTCATACTGGCGAACCGTCTGGGGGTGGATGCCGGCGAGCTCGGCCGCCACGGACACCGTGAGCAGCGGAGCCTCGCGCCGCGCCTGGCCAGCCACCGTCAGCTCGCCGCCATCCGGGCGAATTCGTCGCGCACGTCGAACTCGGAATTGGCCTTGTCGAACAGTTCGGCGGCCTTCTTCGCCTCGTCGGACAGCTCTGGCGGCAGCGCGACGCGCACGCGCACGTACAGGTCGCCGTGGCCCATCTTGCCCTTGGCCAGTCCCTTGCCGCGCACGCGCAGCACCTTGCCGGTGGAGGAGCCGGCCGGGATCTTCACGCTCACGGCCTTGCCGTCAAGCAGCGGCACCTTCACCTTCGCGCCGAGAGCGGCTTCGCCAACGGACACGGGCACGTCGATGTAGAGGTCCTTGCCCTTGAGTTCGTAGACGGGGTGCTTTTCGACGGTCACTTCGAGAATGATGTCGCCCGCCTCGCCGCCGCCGACGCCCGGGGCCCCCTTGCCGGCAATGCGGATCTTCTGGCCGTCGCCCACGCCTGCGGGAATCCGGGCCGTCACGTTGCGCCCGTCGGTGGTGGAGATCTTCACCGTCGTGCCGGTGGCTGCCTGGCGAAGCGGGATGGAAATCTTGTGGCGGATGTCGGCGCCCTTGCGCCTGGACGTGCCCTGCGCGCCGCCGGGGAAGGGGAAGTTGAAACCGCTGGCGGCCCCGCTGCCGGTTCCGAAGGAGCCGAGGATGTCGTCGATGTTGATGCCGCCCGCGCCGCCGGTTCCGGTGCCGGAGCGGCCCCCGTTGAACAGGCCTCCGAAGATGTCCTCGAAGCCAGCCGTGCCGCCCGCGCCGCCCGGTCCGGAAGTGAAGCGCGGCCCGCCTCTGCCGAACATGCGAATCTGGTCGTACTGCTTGCGGTCCGACGGGTCGGACAGTACCTCGTACGCTTCGGCCACGGCCTTGAACTTCTCCTCGGCGGCTTTGTCGCCGGGATTGCGGTCGGGGTGGTACTGGCGCGCGAGCTTGCGGTAGGCCTTCTTGATTTCCTCGTCCGTGGCCTTTTTCGTCACGCCGAGGGTCTTGTAGAAGTCCTTGGAAATCCAGTCCTGGCTTGCGGCCATCGGATTCACCTCCGTTGTTCTGGTGCGGCTGTTGTGGTGCGACGCCGGTTTGGCGTCAGGCAAGTTGTCGTGGCGGCGGGCGGTTGCGGTTTGGTGCCGGGCGGGTTGCGCGAGCCTGGCCTCCCGTTTGGGGACGGGCCCCGAACGGGAGAATCCTCCGGATTGGGGCCCGTCCCCAAACGGGAGCGGCGGGCCAGGCTCGGTGCCGGGCCCGCCGCCTGGTTGCTCACTCCGGGGAAACCACGCCCACGCGGGCGGGCCGCAGGAGCTTGTCGCCCATCCGGTATCCCGGCTGGATGAGCGTGGCGACCTGTTCGGCCTCGACCTCGGGGGAGGTCGAATGCATGAGCGCCTCGTGGACGTTCGGGTCGAAGGCGTCGCCTTCGGCACCGAAGCGTTCGATCTTGAAGTTCGTTCCCAGGGTCTGCTCGAGCTTTTCGGCAATCTGGCCGGCGACGCCGGTCAGGTCCCCGTGGTCGCGGGCAAGCTGGATATCGTCGAGGACGGGCAGGAGCACGTCCGCCATCTTCGCAAGCCCCTCGTCGTAGCGGGCCAGGCCGTCGGCCTTCGAGCGCTTGACGTAGCCGTTGTACTCCTGGGTCAGGTTGTACAGGTCCGCACGGGCGCGCGCGAGCTCGTCCTCAAGGTTCGAGATCGTCTCCATCGCTTCGCTCAGCGGATCGGCGGCAACTCCGCCATCCTCCGGCACCGGAGCTTCGGCCGAATCCTCGCCCGGCCCCGCCACGCCGTCGGCCCCGAAGATGCCGGCGTCGCCGTCAGCGTCGCCCGATCCCGCACCCGGACCCGCATCCGCGCCTTCGGCTGCGCCAGCCGGACCGGCCATGCCGGCCGGGTCGGCCCACGCGCCGTCGCCCTCGAAATCCTCCATGCTCCCGGACATCACTTGTCGTCCTCGTCATCGACGATCTCGGCGTCGACAACATCCTCGTCGGAGGCGTTGTCGCCCATGCCGGCCTGCGCAGCCTCGGTGAAGCCGTCGGCCGTTGCAGCCTCGGCCTGCGCCTCGGCCTGGGCGGAAGCGTAGAGCGCCTGGCCGATGGCCTGCGACTTCTCGTTGAGTTCCTCCACCGCGGCCTTGACGGCCTCGATGTCCTCGCCCTTGAGGGCTTCCTTGACAGCCTCGGAAGCCTCGCGCACCGGAGCGGCGACGTCGTCCGTGAGCTTGTCCGCGTTGTCCTTCAGGAGCTGGTCGATCTGGTAGGCAAGCTGTTCGGCCTGGTTGCGGGTCTCGGCCTCTTCCTTGCGTGCGGCGTCCTCGGCGGCGTGCGCCTCGGCATCCTTGACCATGCGGTCGATCTCTTCCTTCGACAGGGCCGAGCCGCCGGTGATCGTCATCGACTGCTCCTTGCCGGTGCCCTTGTCGCGGGCGGAGACGTGGACGATGCCGTTGGCGTCGATGTCGAAGGTCACCTCGATCTGCGGGATGCCGCGGGGAGCCGGGGCGATGCCGGACAGGTCGAATGTGCCCAGCGGCTTGTTGTCGCGGGTGAACTCGCGCTCGCCCTGGAACACCTGGATCGACACGGAGGGCTGGTTGTCCTCGGCGGTGGAGAACACCTCCGAGTGCTTCGTCGGAATCGCCGTGTTGCGCTTGATGAGCGGCGTCATGATGCCGCCCTTCGTCTCGATGC
>CACYEE010000074.1 GCA_902773415.1 uncultured Actinomyces sp. | reverse complement strand
CTACCGGCCACGGCTTCCTCGCTCCGGTCTCGCGAAGCCCGCGCGGACCTTCCGCTCTCCGCTGTCCCCAATCCGGCACCGGTCTGTCCCCTTTGCGATACCCGGCTCTCCGACCTGTACAAACGGCCGGGGCGGGAATCGACTCGTTGTTCCGATTCCCGCCCCGGCCAGCTCCAAGCACCCCTGCGAGACAGCCCCGCTGGGCTCTCAGGAGCCGTATCGTGCCCCGTGAGGTCTCACTCGAAGTCGACCGACTTGCCGGTGCGGGCGGACTCGCGCACCGCCTCCATGAGGGCAAGCACGCGGCGCGTCTGCGGAATCTTCACGTCGAAATCCCCGTCGCCGCGATACGCCTCGGCGTAGGCCGTCCAGTAGTCCTCGTGCTTCGTCGTCGCAACCGGAAGCTCCTCGGTGACGATGCGGCCCTCGGGTGGCGGGCCGAAGGAACGGGTCGGGCCCGCAGCGGTCATCGTGCGCTTGCCGCCGACATTCGCAAGCAGCTCGGAGGTGCGAACGATCTTGCCCTCGGGGAAGAAACCGTCCACGTAGGCCGAACCCTTGTTGCCGCCCATGAACCAGTGACGCTCGAACCACTTCTGGTCCATCTTGTCCGCAAGGAAGTAGGTGCCGAGCTCGACTTCGCCCGTCACGCCGTTGTCGAAGCGGAGAAGAATCTTGAAGTAGTCGTCCACCTCGAAATTGATGACGTTGCGAAGATCTGCAAAGACGGACGTCACCTTCGCGTCGGGGAACATGTAGAGCATCTGGTCAAGCAGATGCACGCCCCAGTCGAAGAGCATGCCGCCGCCCTCGGAAATGTAGACATGCCAGTCGTGCATGTTGCCGTTGAAGCCGTAGAGCTTGTTCTGAACGGTGAACACGTCGCCAAGCGTGCCCGAATCGTAGACTTCCTTCATCGTGCGATAGTCAGGATCGAGGCGGCGCTGATGATGCACCGTGAACTTGACGCCCGCCTCGTCGACGGCGCGCGCCATGTCGTCAAGCTCTTCGACGTTCATCGCCACCGGCTTCTCGCAGACAATGTCCTTGCCGGCAGCCGCAGCCTGAAGCACGAGATCATGATGCTGGTTGTTGTTCGCCACGATGAGCACGACGTCGACATCCGGATCGGCGAAAGCCTCCTCGTTGCTGGCGTAGCGCTTGATTCCCTCCTTGACGTCCTCGAGCTGGACCGGATCGCGATCGGCAATGCCGACCACCTGGTAGCCGTCGAGGGCGGTGAGCATCTTCTCGTGCTCGTGGCCCATGAAGCCGTGGCCGATGATGGCAACCTTGATGTCGTCTGCCATGACTGTTTTCCTCCTATGGTTGATGGGGTTTTCCATGCGTGTAGCGTTGCCCTAGAGAACCATCTTCGCCGCGCCGTGAATCCCCGCGGCATTGCCGAGGGAAGCCAGAAGCACCGGAGTGTTCTCGTGGGCATGGAAGGCGAAATGCCTGAAATGCTTGTCGATTGCGTCGACGAGAATCGGCCCTGCCTTCGAGACGCCCCCGCCGATAATGAAGGCCTGCGGATCGGTCACGATTGCGAGGGTTGCAAGGGCGCGGCCCAGCATCGTCGCCGCCCAGTCGAGAACGTCGAGGCCGAGGGCGTCGCCCGCCTTCGCCGCGTCGAGGACTTCCTTCGCGGAGAGGAACTGCGCGTCGCGAAGGACCGACGGGATGTCCGTTCCGGCAAGGAGGCGGCGTGCTTGCGCGGCAATGCCCGTGGCCGAAGCGTACTGCTCGAGATGGCCGGTCTTGCCGCAGCCGCACGGAGCGGTCTCGGCCGTATCGGTCGTGATATGCCCGATTTCTCCGGCTGCGCCATGCGAGCCGCCGATGATCCTCCCGTTGTGGACGATGCCGCCGCCCACGCCGGTTCCGAGCGTCAGCATGATGACGTCGTCGTAGCCCTGGCCGCCGCCCTTCCACTGTTCGCCGAGGGTTGCGACATTCGCATCGTTGCCTACCTTGACATTCTCGATTCCGGTGAGCCTGACGAGTTCGGCAGCGACGTCAAGCTCGCCCCATCCAAGGTTCACCGCGGACAGGACGACGGATTCGTCGCGGACAGGGCCGGGAACGCCGACTCCGATTCCCACGACGGAGTCGGCCTCAAGCTCCATCGCGGCCATCGCCTGGCGAACCGAACCGGCGATGTCGGGGAGAACCTGAATCCCGCCGCCCTCGGTGACGGTCGGAATCTCCCAGGAATCCACCAGTTCGCCTTCGGCCGTAAACAGGCCCATCTTCACCGTCGTGCCGCCGATATCGACACCGAAAGCGTGGGTTGCTTCGCTCATTGCAATTCCTCCTTGAATCATCGCGCCATGCGTTGGATATGCATGTCGGCTTAAGGGTAGTCGAGCGGTGTCCGGCCCGCGTAAGGAATCGCGGGCCGGACACCGCCAGCGGGGCACCTGCCCCGCTTCCCCATCAGCCAACAAGGCTTGGTTCGCGTGGCGGCCTCAGGCGACGAAGCTGCGCAGGTAGCGGGCCGACTGGTCGATTGCCGCGACGGTATCCTCGAAGGAGCCCTCGAAGGCCTTGTCCTCGATTTCGATGACGGAATAGCCGTCGAAGCCGATGTCGGTCAGGGCCGAAACGTACCTGCCCCAGTCGACGTCGCCCAGACCGGGCGTCTTCGGGCTCATGTACTCCAGCGGATTGGCCATCACGCCAACCTCGGCAAGCTTCTCCGGGAACAGCTTGATGTCCTTGTAGTGGACGTGGAAGATCTTGTCCTTGAAATCGTAGAGCGGCTTGATGTAGTCGATCTGCTGCCACACGAAATGCGACGGGTCGTAGTTGATGCCCAGCCACTCCGACTCGAGCAGGTCGAAGACCTTGCGCCAGTTGGCCGGCGTCGTCATGAGGTTCTGGCCGCCGGGCCATTCGTCGTCGGTGAACCACATCGGGCAGTTCTCGATGCCGATGCGCACCTTCTTTTCGGCGGCATGTTCGAGAATCGGCGGCCAGACTTCCTTGACGAGTTCGAGATTCTCGGCGACCGACTTCTTCGGGTCGCGGCCGATGAAGGTCGTCACCATGTTGACGCCGAGCATCGCCGAAGCGTCGATGAGGGCGTGGATGTGGCCGATGTAGGCCTGGCGCTTTTCGAGGTCCGGGTCGAGCGTGTTGGGGTAGTAGCCGAGCGAAGAAATCGCAACGCCCTTGTCGGCGCAGAGCTTGTTGATTTCGGCGGCGCGCTCGGGCGTGAGGGCTTCGGCGTCGATATGGCTCACGCCGGCGTAGCGGCGCTTGGCTCCTCCGGTGACGGGCCAGCAGGCGAGCTCGGTGCATTCGAAGCCGTGCTCGGCGCAGAAGTCGATGACCTCTTCGAGGGTGAGGTCTTCGAGAATGGCGGAAAGAAGTCCGAATTTCATCATGTTGATGTTCCTTCGCATGTCGGTTGCAGGTTGTCGATGATGGGATGCGGCTTCGTTGCGCGCCCTCCATGCTTTCGACGATAGTCCGCCGGTCGGCGAAACCGTACCGACAAACCCGCGTCGTTTGTGGGGGAGCGCCACGTGCCCGGGCGTCGGGCGCGGCGGCGACGTCGTCGTCCGAAAACCGCCGCGCCCGAAACCAAAGGCTTCATCCTGGCCCGCGTCGCGCCGCAAGGCGACGCGGGCCGGGGCGGCCACGCGCCCCGCGGCTTGCCGCAGGCTCAGACGATGAGCAGGCGGCGATGGTGGACGTTCTTGCCGATCTCGGGCATGAAGATGAAGTGGTCCTTGTCCGGTTCGTTGTTGTCCTGGTGGATCGGGGGCATGTAGCTCGACGTGTAGCACAGGCCGTAGGTGATGTCGTGGAAGCCCTGGGCGAGGCCTCCCGGCTTCTTGACCTTGATGTAGGCGGGCTTGTCGAGATCCCAATGCGTGTGCCAGTCGGCGCGCAGCTGGTCGTAGGTGTATTCTTCGCCCTTGACCTCCCACACGATGTCTTCCTTCTCGAAGCGCTCGCTGTCGACGATCAGGGTGCCGGGGCGAATCTGGGAAAGGAACACGCCGCGGTAGTAGTGGAGGCGAACCTTGAGCTGGAAGCCCGTGACCTCGCCGTTCTCCTCGATGTTGCGGAATCCGACGGACTGGATAACCTGCTTCTCCATTGTTCTGCTCCTTCCTCAGTCTCCGATGATGTTCTTCATCATGATGTGGTGCTTGCGAAGCGTCTGGCCTACTTCGTAGCCCTCGTCGTACTTGTCGGCGCCCTCGTACTCGGAGAGCATGTAGCCGTCCCAGCCGCCCTCGCGCAGGGTTTCGATGATCTCCTTGTAGGGAATCGCCGTCTCCTCGAAATCGTCGGACATGTGGACGAACTTCGCGTGGCAGCAGTAGATGTAGGGAATGAGCGGGATGAGGTCCTCGGGTTCGTTGGGCACGTAGTTTTCGTCGATGTGCTCGCCCTCGACGAAGGAATCCATGCGGCGGAAGATGCCGAAGTCGATGTTGAGGCCGAAGTTCTTCGTGCCCGTCTCCTCGATGAATTCGACGAACTCGCGCACCATGTCCGACTTGAGGTTCGTCGGCTGGTGGATTTCGGGGCACAGCTTCACGCCGAGCTGTTCGGCCAGCGGCAGGGCGCCTTTGATGATTTCGCGCCAGTTCGTGACCGGTTCGAGCTTGTTCGTGATGACCGGCATCTTCGTGCGCATGACCGGGAATCCGAGGCGGTGGGCCAGGCGGATGTCTCGTTCGAGGAATTCGATGGACTCCTCGGTGGTCAGGTCGCGGTCGCCCAGGACGTGCGAATCGATCCAGTTGCCGTACTCGGCGGGAACGACCTCGTACTTGTCGCACAGGCGGAACCATTCCTCGACCCACTCGTCGGTGGGGTAGGGGTAGTTCGGAATATGCGTATTGGCGAGGATTTCGATGCCGTGGGCGCCCATGTCGCGCAGGTCCTCGAAGCAGTCCTCCAGCGTCTTTTCGAAGTTGAACTCGGCGCAGTAGGAGTAGAGGGCGACGCCGCGCTTGGGGCCGGGGCGGTCGTAGGTGTACATGCGGATTGTTTCCTTTCGCAAAAGCTGTGGGGAGTGCGACGCGGTGCGCGCTCGGCGCTCCTTGCGCGAGGCCGGCGTCGCTGGGTGGTGCCGGCAGGGGCAGGCGCGAGGCGCCTGCCCCTGCCCCGCGTATCACAGGGGTCTGACCCCT
>CACYEE010000073.1 GCA_902773415.1 uncultured Actinomyces sp. | reverse complement strand
GGGCATCTGGCTGTGAGCGGTCTGGCACCTGTGGGTGCGTGGTAGCGGAAACGGACATTATTCGCGTGATTTTGTTCCGTTTCGCGCCGCTATCCGTGTGTTCCTCAGGTGGGGGCGACGTGGACGTCCGAATTGCGGGTGTGTCGCAAGTCGGCGCGGTGGGAGTGGGAGCATGCGCTCCCACTCCTCGATTGAGACTGCCAATTCGATATGGCGGCCAACGCCGGGATGGCGAACGCCGAGGTTGTGCAGCTCTTGGTTCGGGCAAAGAACGCCGCGCGAGCGGGGCGGTGCTGTCTGACAAGCGCGTGTCCGCCGCCAGGGGAGAAATCGGGGACAGTCCCCAATCCGACACCCGGCTCGCTGGCCTGCGCAAGTCACTGTTCGACGGGCGAGGTTGGCATGGGCGTGCGTGCCTGCTGGGGTTCTGCTTGGCGCGTTCGCGATGCAGGACACTGTAGACATAGCGAAAGCCCCGACCGGCGAACCGACCGAGGCTTCCTCAGCAGTGGCGGGGGCTGGATTTGAACCAACGACCTCCGGGTTATGAGCCCGGCGAGCTACCGAACTGCTCCACCCCGCGATGACCCGACCAGTTTAACGAAAACGGGGCTGTGCTTTCAAGGCGAGATGGCGGTGTGTCTGCTCACAGTGGAGTTTTGCCTGTCGGGAGCGACGCGGGGCGGAACTGCAAGGGACGGGTCGAGCGGCGAGGCAAGGCGGGGAGGAGGACGCTCGCCGCTCGTCAGGTCCAGGCTGCGCAGCCCCCGCGTCGCCCCGCCCCTGCGTCGCCAACGATTCCGGCACCTCTTCTCCGCGCAGCACCGGTCGTAAACCCTCCATGCCGCATACGCAAGGAACGCCACCAGGAGGACTCCGCCGCCGAAAACCCACGGCTGCTTGGCGAAGACGCTTGGAGCGAGAGCTTCGGCGTTCATGCCCGCAGCCCGGGCCTGCGCATAATTGGCGGCCTCGGCGGCTGCGATTTCCTCGGCACTCATCGGCACGAGCTTGCCGAAGACGACGGCACGGTCAAGGCTTGCGGCGTTCTCGCAGGTGGACATGGCAATGACCGAGTTGCCCGAGACAATCGGGATGTCGCGCGTATTGGTGGAGCGGGAGACGATGCTGGCGGCTATGGAAGGCAGTTCTTCGGCAGTGACGCGGCCAGGGTCCTGATAGATTGCGGGGTCGAGCGCGTTGACTTCCAGTGCGGCGAAAACCTGTACGCGGTAGGCGTCGTCGCCGACCCAGAGGATTCCGCCGGGGTGGCTCTCGAAGAATTCGGGCTGGAGGAATTCCATGACGTCGGAGAACATGGCGCCGCCTTCGACATGATGGCCGTAGATCATGTTGTAAGGGTCGGTGAAGTCGGGCGTGTTCGACGAGGCGAGGAAGATGGAGCCGGCGAGAGAGAATTCGCCCTGGACGTTTCGGTTGAGGTAACGGGTGTCGTCGGGGCCCTGGACGACGGGATAGTCGATGTTCGTGCCGTCGATGGTGAGCCAGGCGCGCACGTCGGAGTTGAGGCCCATGAGCTCGTCGAGGGTAGGGTCGTGCCCGTCGGGCTTGTACATGGCGAGTTCGTCGGAGAGGAAGGTGCCGTCGCGCATTGATTGCGTATGCCAGATGGCGTAGCTGGAGTAGAGGGCGAGGAGGATTGCGAGGGCGAGGGCCGCGAGGTTGACGACGCGGTCTGTGGCGCGGACAGCGGTTCTGAGGGGCCGGTCGGTGTCGATCATCGTGGTTCGCCTCGCTTGCTGGTGGGGTTCGGGGTGGGGATGGGGCAGATTGGCATTGTGTTCGACGGGAGCGGCGCGCCCCCGGGTTCGGGTGCGGGGCGGCGTCATGGCTGGCTTCGAGTCGGCACGCGGGCCGTGCGCCCGATGTCGTGGACTGGCGGGGAATGGAACAGACTGGCATCCGGCCTGTTCCGATACTGGAGCATGTCGGGTCCTGATGCCAGTCTGCTCGTTTGGCGTGCCGGCATTGCGTCCTATCCGGTCACGCGGTGTCGCGCCGGCGTCGCCAGGCGGCCGTGAGGAGGAGCGCCGTGCCGGTGCCGAGGAATGCCGCCAAGGGGGCGAGCGGTAGTGCGGCCCCGGTCTTGGCGAGGAGGTTTTGGATCCTGCTCCCGGTTGACGCTCCCTGGCTGGCGCTTGCGCCGGGGGAGTCGGTCTTGGAAAGCATGCCGCCGGTGCTTGCCGCGCCTCCGGTGCCGACCATGCTCCCGGTGCCGCCCCCGGTCCCGTCGCCGTTGCTGCCTGCTGCGTTGTCGCCGCAGTCGGGGCAGTCGGTGCCGGTTCCTGGCACGGCGTGGGTGCCGGTTGCGGACTTGTCGGGGTTGTCGCCGGCTGTCGCCGGGGCGGTGGTGCCGGAAGCGGGCACGGTCTGGCTCGGGGTGGAGGGCGTGGTGGGCCCGCCGGGGCCGAGGCAGTTGGGGCAGTCGGCGTCGTAGCTGTTGTCGAATCGGATTGCGGCGGGTTTCGCGCCGTCTTCTCCGGTTTTGGCGACGCGGGTCGTGCAGGTGAGGCCGCTGCCTGTGTCGGAGACTTCAAATTCGACGTCGTAGGTGACTGTCGCGTATTGCACTCCGGGAGTCGTGCCGGGGTTTTGGGCGATTGCGTACCGGTAGGTTCCGGGTGCGGTGAAGGCGAAGCCGAAGGTGACGTCGCCTGCGGGTTCGTGGAACGAGAGTGTGCGTGTGCGTGCCTGGCCGCCGGTGGGTTCGGGCGCGCCGGCAAGCGGGGTGGCGGCGACGGTGAAGGTTTCTTCGGGTGCGTTGTCGCCGGTGTAGGTGAGGTTTGCCGTGATGCTTGCGTCGTTGCCGGTTTCGGCGAGGGCGACGGCGGGCGTCCATCCGCCTGCTGTTGCCAGCAGGAGGGCGAGCGCGCTGGCCAGGAGGATGCGGAGGGTGCGGTCGTGGTGTCGTGTCCGTCTCACTACAGTTCGCCTTTCTTGTCTGCGTATCACGTGTGCCAGGCACGTTTGATGCGCCGGGGTGGGGCGGGTCGCCGCCAGGGCCGCGTTGCCGTGGCGGCGACCCGCGTGTTTCCTGCTAGGTGTCTCTTAGAGCTGGTCGGCAAGACGGTTGCGCTTGCGGAGGAGGGCGACGGCGAGCACGAGGCTTGCGCCGCCGAGGACCCAGTAGGGCGTGTAGTTGATGAAGATGCCGGTCGGGATGGAGCCTGCGCGGTTGTTCGTGAAGGCTGCGGGAGCGTGCGCGCCTGCCATTGCGAGGCTTCCGGTGGCGACGTTTGCGCCCACGTCGCCCCATTCGCCGTCGTTGACCTTGCCGCGGTACCCCTCAAGCTGGGTCTCGGTGATGGTGTAGGTGTCGCCGTCGGCAAGACCGCCGAGAACGAAGGACTCGCCGTGCTTGAGAGTCACGGTGCCGCCGGAAGCGATGTCCGTCCAGGCATCGTCGCCCTTCTTGTACTTGAGCGTTACGCCATTGCTGGAGGTGTAGTCCACGGTGTAGGTGAAGTCGAGGGTATGGTCGCCCTGGTTGCCGGTCACCGTGTTGGAGACGGTCACGTCATGGAGGGAACCGTCGGGATTGTCGCCAGGCTTGTCCGTGTCGCCGGCCGAGGCGTAGGTGTTCTCGAAGCGGATGCCCGAAAAGCTGCCATCGGCATGCGCGTCGCCGCCGGTTTCCTTCGTCCCGCCCGGCTCGGAGACGATGACATTGGTGACGTGGAGATCGCCGTTGCCGTTGTCGTTGTACTGGACGTAGAGGTCGACGATATGCTGGTCGGAATCGTAGGTCATGCCCTTCACGGTGCCGGTCTTCTCGGTCACGAGGTATCGGTAGATGCCGGGCTCGGTGAAGACGTTCGCGTCGATTGCCAAATCCTGGCGGGCGTTTCCCGTGCCGGCAACGGCTTGGGCGGCAGTCACCGTGGTCGGAACGGCAAGGCCGCCCGCAACGCCCTCGTAAATCTCGTCAGTTGCCGGATAGTTGTGGGCGTCGCCTGGAGCCGTCGTGTCGGCGTAAGGCTCCACCTTGAACTCGAACTCCCATGCCGGGTTGTAGTTGACGTCGGCGCCGACGTACAGGGTCTTGCTGAACGGAACGCTCGTGATTGGCGTCGCATCCGTGTCCTCTGCCGTGGCCGGAGTTCCGCCGAACCCCAGTGTCAGCGCGGCCGCTGCGGCCAGCGCTCCAAATCGTACGATGCTCTTCTTCATCGGTCTCAATCCTCTCGGAATTTCATTAGATGGTTTTCTGTTGCCTTGCGCAGTTCCCCCTGCGCAAACGGCCCAGGGCCGTGGGTGCCGGTGGCGTGTAGCCAGGGGCCGTGTGCTGTGCGTTGCCTACTACAGGTCGGTCCTGCGCAGGGCGCTCATCACCTTTCCTTTGATTTCGCTCGCCTTCGCCGCTCCGAAGTAGCGGCTGTCCTTCGCGGTTTCGCGCATGTCGCCAAGCACGAAATACTCTGCGTTCCCCAGTTGCAGCGGGTACTGCACGGCTTCCTGGAAGGCCTGCGTCTCGTAGTAGATGCCGGGTTCGATCGCGTCGGCTCCGTCGATTCGCAGGGTACGGTCGGCGGTCACGTCCACGCTTTCGCCGGGCAGTCCGACGACGCGGCCGACGTACTGCGATCCGTCGCGTTCGAGAACGACCACGTCGTTCCTCGCGATGTCCCTGTCCAGCCGGTAGTACAGGAGCAGGTCTCCTGCCGCAAACCTCGGCTGCATGTCGCCGCCTTTCATCGGGGCGAGGCCAAAGACCATTCCGAACAGGATGTAGACGGCGAGGCCGAGCATGCCGATCTTGCGGGCGAGAGCCCAGGCCGCTCGCCTGTCGACGATGCGGATTCGGCGCGTGCGGATTGCTGTTTCCGGGGTAAGTTCACCTCCTTTCCGGGCCATTGCCGTTCTCCTTTCCTTTCATGTCGGCTTCATGCCGGAGTTCTTGGGCGAGGAATACGGCTTCGTATTCCTTTCGCAGTTCGTCGATCTGCTTCCACACGTCGGTTTCGTCGACGCCGCCGATGATGCGTGTGCGGAAGCGCATGTCGAGAATGAAATCGGCAACGTCTTCAAGGGTGCGCGAGCGGGGGAAGCCGCCGGTTGCGGTGGCCTCCTTCGTTGCGGGGGCGACGGCTCTCGCCTGCTCCTTCGTCGCTGCCGGAGTTTCGGCGGGGGCGGGCATCTGCGCGGCGGGAGCCGGACTCGGCGTTTCCCGTGCGGTTTCGTAGTCGCCGAGGGCCTGCGTCTGGCTGCCGTCGGGCATCTGCGCTGCCGCAATCGCGGCGGCGGCCTGCTGGCAGGCCGTGACGGCTGCCATAAGCGCTTCGAGGAGCTGGAATTCGGCGTCGGAGGTGCCGGCGTCGGTCGCGTCGGGCTGTGTTTCGGATGCCGGCTGCTCCTGGGGGAGCGGGGCTGTTTGCGCGATGCCGGCATCAGCCGTGCCGCCATAGGGACTGGCGTCTGTTCTTGCGCTGTGCCCGGTGCCGGAGAAAACCCTCGCGTCGCTTTCGGCATGCCAGGCGGCGGCCGTGGCGGAGGCTGCCTCCTCGATGCCGGTATCGGGGGCCGTCGCTTCGGGAAGCATGGCGTCCTCGGCTTCGCCATCCTCGGATTCGTCGTCGTCAAAGACCGGAGTTTCCACAACCATGAGTGCGGGAACCGAAGGTTTGGCCGGACGGTGGTGGCGGCCGCGGGAGCGAACCGCCGCAAGCTCTTCTGCGCGCTCCTGCCCGGAAACGTCGTCGAGCGTGGCCAGGTTCGTCGAGTGCTTGCCCATCATGCCACCTCGTCGGCGTCGAACAGGCGGTGCCTGCGGTTGCGTGCGGTCAGTGCGATCCAGGCGCCGCCGATGAGCGTTGTGCCGAGGGCGAGGGCCGTCCACGGGGCGGTATCCCAGGCGGTGCCGGTCGGAACGACGTTGATTGGCGGAATCGTGCGGATTCGCAGTTCTCCGTAGTTCGTGGCGGTCGGGTTGTCCGCACCTACGGCGTTGCCGCCGTAGGTCAGGCTGTTGAGCCCGAAGTTCAGCACGATGCCGTCGGCCGTGCCGGTGCCGGTCACCTCGCCGATGCCGCCGGTGATTCCGTTGGCCGCATCGCGCTGCACGATTGGCTGATGCACGTTCGAGATCTGGGAGACGGTCTGGTTCTTGTACGAGTAGACCGTCGTGTCGTAGGCGGCGACGCCGCTCACGCCGTCGATGCTGACGACCGAGGAGAGGTCGGATTCCCCGATTGCGATGCCGAAGCTCGTATTCGCCGTGTTCTCGTCGGCCGTCTCGTAGCCGGCAACGATTGTGGCGACATCCGCAAGCGAAGCTGTGCGCTGCGTCGTGCCGTTCTCGTCCGTCATCGTGAAACTGCCGTCGTTCTCGGCAATCGTCAGGCTGCCGGCGCTTACGCCGTAGGGCATCTGCACCACGATGCGGGCCTTGTCCTTGCCGGCCGCGCTCGGCGGCTCCTGGCTCATGCCCGGGCGGGCGGCCGTTTTCATGATCGAGTTCTGGTAGTCCGAATCGGAAGCCTCGGTCGTATCGACGATGTCGTAGACGACGCGGGCGCAATTGGCGGTGGCTCCGGTACGGATGTCGTCGCCCTCGGCAAACTCGATTGCGACTTCGTAGTAGGCCGGCTCCGTGGCTGCCGAAGAATCAAGGACGACGTCGAAGCTCGTCAGGTTGCCGGCGCTGTCGTACGTGACGTTCGTGAAGCGCGAATCGGTGGCGATGCCCGCCAGGTCGGCTGCGGAAATCGACATGTCCGAATCGGTGGCCGAGGCTGCGCCCGCGTGTTTCGTTGCCGCGATCTTGACGCGGCTGGACGGATCGTTCGCCCACTCGTAGGCGAAGCCCTTCATGTCCACGTGGGCCGTAACGGGCGCTGCGTCGCCCGCATGCGCCAGGAAATTGCCCATCGTGACCGTGGGACGCTCGCGCAGGTACCAGCCGATCTTGCCGCCTTCAAGCTCTCGGTAGAGGACGACGTAGTTTGCGCCCTCCGGCTCCTTGAAGGCCGCGCCGCCGTTGGCGGAGGCCGGAGCGCCCGAAGAACCGTCGGCCACCACATGGTAGTAGTAGTTCGTGGCGTCCGAATAGATCGGCTCGTCCGTGACTTCGAGGGTCGAGTATCCGGCCACCGAACCGTGGATGAGCAGGCCGGCCACGGCGGAAGAATCGTCGAAGGCCGTGCCCGAAGCGGCCGTGATGCCGGCACTGTGGCCGGCAATCGCCAGCACGGACCTTGCGCGGTCGGCCTCGTTCGGCTCGCCCGTCCAGCCGTGGCGCAGATGGACCGCTTCATGGTTGGGAGAAGCCTGAATGTCCATGTCCTGCTCGATCGAACTCGTCTGCCAGTAGTTGTCGTTGATGATGCCGCGCTTGGCCAGTTCGAGGCGGCCGCCGTTCGTCACTGCGATGTTTCCGAGGTAGCCCTCGGCCGTGGGGTAATCCGCGTCGCCGAGAGGGCCGAACCCGATCTCGTTGTTCATGTGGACCGTGGCGCCGTCGATGTTGACGAAGTCCAGCAGCTCCATGCGGTCAAGGTTCTGGTCTGCGGTGATGTTGAGGGTCGTTGCGCCCTGCACCTGATGGAAGTCTCCGATCGCGCGTTCTCTGTTGCGGTTGATGTCGCCCACCACCTGGCCGGCCACGTTTTCGCCGGAAAGGTTGATGAAGACGTCGCCGTTGATCGGGGACTGCATCAGCACGTCGCGTTCGACAGGCTTGACGCCCGAACGTTCGCCGTTCTTGTCATGCGTATCGTCGCCGCCAAAGATTCGGCCCACGTAACCGCCCGACACGTTGACGTGGATGTCCTCGTTGATGACAAGCGCATGGGTGTCGGTGAACAGACCGTCGCCGTTGATGGCGCTGCCACCGTAAAGCGTGCCAACCTGCCCGCCTTCGACATG
>CACYEE010000072.1 GCA_902773415.1 uncultured Actinomyces sp. | reverse complement strand
GATCGCCCGGGCAAGGGCCGGATGGGCGACGGCGAGTTTGGCGAGGGTCGCTTTGGCGAAGGCCGGCGCGGCGAGATGCCTGGCGGCGGGCCGCGTGGCGGTTTTCCCGGCGGCATGGGCGAGGGGGACCGGCGTGCGCAGCGCCCCGGCACCGATTCTTCCGAAGCCGAAGACGCCACCGAGGCGTAGCGGCAAACTTCTTTCGTATTCTCGGTCGGAGTGGCTGGACGTGTGGCGGTTTCCTAGACCCGACCCGCAGCCAGCCACTCCGGCCTTTTTGCATCATGACTGCATGGGGGTGCGGGCGCGGCGGATTTCCTCGACGCGGGCGCGAATCGCGTATCGAGGTGACGCAACGCGCGTACCCTGTCCCTCATCTGCCGCCGCTGCGGCGCTTTGTCCCGCGGTTCGTCTCGCAAACCAAGGCGATAGTCGACGAAGCCCGCGTCGCCCATCGTCGCGTCGGCGGCGACAGCTTCCGCGCACGAGACGCCGCGAGACGCAAGCCGACGCGAGGCGAACCGCCCGGAACCGGCGCTGCGGGACAGTGCGGCCGCAATCGCCGATTCGCGTTCGCGTACCGCAGCCGCCCGGCGTTCTGCTCCCGCGGTTTCGGCAAGCGTCAGCGATGCGATAGTGATGTCCACGCGGTCCTGCCTTTCCCTCGGGAAGAAACGGGGCGGGCGGGCGTGAAGCCCGGCGCAGTTCGCCCGCCCCGGGCGGGCTAGCTCGATTCGGGGGTCAGGTCGTAATGTCAGCATGTTCCGCCGGCAATCGCCTCGAACTCGTCGCCGCTCGGCTCGTAGCCTGCGGCCTCGGCCAAAGCGAGCGCTTGCATATCGTCAACGACGCCAAGGCGGATGCCGAAAGCATTGCAAAGACGGCGAAGAGGGAAAGCAGAGAACTGGGGAAGGTCGACAAGGCGCTGGCCTTCAAAACCGTTGACGAGTTCGAGAAGAACGAGCTGTTCAAGTCCGCGAAGACGAAGAAGGCGGAGGCCAAGTTCTCCGACCGGTTTCGTTAGCGCTTGAAAAATGCATTCGATTGCGATCCAGGGTGCAAATAGGAAATCCTGCGATACCGACTTTTCGTTGATATCGCAGGATTTTCTGTAGGCCCACTGGGACTCGAACCCAGAACCGGCGGATTAAAAGTCCGATGCTCTACCATTGAGCTATAGGCCCACGCACCAGTGTACCCGCTAACGCCGCATTGTCGAACTGCCTGATCGAATGTCACAATCCGCGCCCTTGGGGCCGAGACGGGGCAGGAATCGTGCCGAACGGCGAAGAGCGAAGGGCTACGCCGGACGTGGCGGGAATCGAGGAACCGCAGTCTCGCCGCCAGGCCGCGTCGTTGTGTGGCATGCGCGTACGTGGTGGCACACTGGAAGGCGTGCCGGCAGCGGGTGCCGGCACGGGAAGGACGAATCGTGGAAGGCAAGATGGGCATGCCGGTCAAGGCCGGAATCTACGTGGCGGTAGCCGTCGCGCTGGGAGGAGTCGCATATGTGCGAGGGGGTGACCTGCTTCGGGCGCTGCTGCTTGCGGCGGTCGTTCTCGCGGCGGGGCTTGTCGTCGAAGGAGCCGGCGCGCTTCAGGTCCGCGGCGTTCTCCCCGAGCTCCGTTCGGATTCCTATGGGGATGTCCAGAAGCCGTCCTGGCATGACGACGCCGAGTCCGACGGTTCCGAGCCTGGCGGTGCGGTCTCGTAAGGGTGCCTGCCGGGGACTGTTTCGCAAGGGTGCGTGAATCTCGCCGGGGCGAGGATCGACACGTCGTTCCGATTCGTGTCCGGCTGTTTGTGCAGGTCGGAGGGGCGGGTGGGAAAAGAAGGGCGGACCGGGTGGGAATCGGGGGTGGTCCCCTTTTCTCGCCCTGGCGGCGGATGCGCCCTTAGGCGTATCGCAGGGGTCTGACCCCATCGATACGCTCCGGGGCGGTGCCGCCGAAGCCGGCGGAGCGAGGGCGAAATCCTCAAACGTCGCGCGCGACCAGCTCGAATGGGCCAGAATTGAGGCATGGGCCACAAGGGGGTGGCCGGATTGAAGGAGGCAACATGGAGAGAAAGCCGCGAAGGCCCGCCCAGCTTCGGGACGGGCAGATTGAGTCGATCTGGGGCGGCGAGGATGTCGCATACAGTTCCGAGCTTGCGCACATGACGGCTCAGGCGCTCGTGCCGATGGGACGCAACCACATCGAAATGGATCCGCAGGTCAGGAAGCGGATTCTTGCGCTTGTGGATGCCGAGGGCGTGGATGCGCTTGCGGAGTTGTGGACGAGCCTGCCGCCGACGACGTTGCCGGGGATTCTGTGGCGCGGCTATCTGCTGCGCGAGTGGATTCGCAGGGATGGCGCGGAGGTGGCCGAGCGTTTCGAGCGTGCTGCGGACGTGTTGCGTTCCCAAGGGGCCGAGGGCGAGGAGAAGCTCGCGGCGACCGCGAAACCGGGCCGGCTCGTTCAGGATTGGAACGCGGTTTTTTCGGGGACTTTCGAGGGGCACTTCGACGAGCTGATGAGCGATTCTGCGAGGCTCACGGATATGCTTGCGATGGTGCGCCCGGCGTGGATCGAGAGCGACGACGACGAGCTTTCGACCCCTGTGACGAGGCGCGACGCCGCGCTTGCCGCGACTTCCCGGGAGTTTGGCGAGGCGAGCGAGCTGTCGCTGG
>CACYEE010000071.1 GCA_902773415.1 uncultured Actinomyces sp. | reverse complement strand
CATCTCGATGGTCGACGGCGTTGTGCTGCTCGTCGATGCATCCGAAGGCCCCCTGCCGCAGACCCGCTTCGTGCTGCGCAAGGCCCTCGAAGCCTCCCTGCCCGTCATCACCGTCGTCAACAAGGTCGACCGGCCCGACGCGCGCATCGACGAGGTCGTCTCCGAAACGCAGGACCTCCTCCTCTCCCTCTGCTCCGACCTTGAAGACCCCTCCGACGACATCCTCGACGCCCTCCTCGAAATCCCCGTCATCTACTGCGGCGCCAAGGCCGGCGCGGCCGACACCGTGCGCCCCGCCGACGGCGAACTGCCCGCCAACCGCGACCTCGAACCGCTCTTCGAGGCCATCTGCCACTACATTCCCGCGCCCTCCTACGAGGACGACGCGCCCCTCGTCGCCCAAGTGACGAACCTCGACGCCTCGCCCTTCCTCGGCCGCCTCGCCCTGACCCGCATCTACTCGGGCGAGCTGCGCAAAGGAGCCACCGTCGGCTGGACCCGCGAAGGCGGGCAAACCAGGCGCGTGCGCATCTCCGAACTGCTCGTCACCAAAGGCCTGGAGCGCGTGCCCGCCGACGTCGCCCACGCCGGCGACATCGTGGCCGTGGCCGGCATCGAAGACATCACCATCGGCGACTGCCTCGTCGACCCCGACGACCCACGCCCGCTGCCCCCGATCCATGTCGACGACCCGGCCATCTCCATGACCATCGGCATCAACACCTCGCCGCTGGCCGGCAAGGAAAAGGGCCACAAGCTCACCGCGCGCCAGGTCAAGGACCGCCTCGACGCCGAGACCGTCGGCAACGTCTCCATCCGCGTGCTCAACACGGACCGCCCCGAAACGTGGGAAGTCCAGGACCGCGGAGAACTCGCGCTCGCAATCCTCGTCGAGCAGATGCGCCGCGAAGGCTTCGAGCTGACCGTCGGCAAGCCACAGGTCGTGACGAAAAAAATCGACGGCGCGATGTGCGAGCCGATGGAACGCACCACGATCGACGTTCCCGAAGAACACCTGGGCGCAGTCACCCAGCTCATGGCCGAACGCAAGGGCCGCATGGAAACGATGGCAAACCACGGCTCGGGCTGGGTGCGCATGGAATTCGTCGTTCCCGCACGCGGCATGATCGGCTTCCGCTCCCAGTTCCTCACGATCACGCGCGGCACCGGCATCGCCTCCTCCATCTCCGACGGCTACGCCCCGTGGATGGGCGAAATCGCCGCCCGCAAGACCGGCTCCCTCGTAGCCGACCGCGCCGGCCAGGTCACCGCCTACGCGCTCCAGCGCCTGGAGGACCGCGGCACCTTCTTCGTCGAACCCGGCCAGGAAGTCTACGAAGGCCAGGTCGTCGGCGAAAGCCCGCGCGAAGGCGACATGGACGTCAACGTCGTGCGCGCCAAGGAAATGACGAACATGCGTTCGTCCACGGCCGACGTGTACGAGACGCTTCAGGCGCCGCGCAAGCTCACCCTCGAAGAGTCCATCGAGTTCGCTTCGGACGACGAATGCCTCGAGGTCACGCCGGAAATCGTGCGCATCCGCAAGACGGTTCTCGACGCGACGACACGCGGACGCATGGCCGGCCGCGCCAAGAAGGCGAAGTAGACGGCAATGCTCAATACGGTGTACGGACTGGTTCTTGGCGTGTTCACAGGCGCGCTCGGAGCCGTCGTGCATGCCGGCTTCGTCGATTTTTCTCCCGTCGGACTCGCATTGGGCGCTCTGCTGCTCGGCTCGGCCAGCTGGGTGTGCTCCGAATGGTTCGGCAAGGCAGGGTGGTTCGTCTTCCTTCTTTCGAGCGTCGCGGTGACGCTTGCGTTCGTGCTGCTCGGACTGGGCGACGACTGGATCGTGGCCGAGACCGCGTGGGTTTCGCGCGCCTGGCTCGTCGCCGCTCCGATTGTCGCGACGCTTCCTGGCCTCGTCGTTTTTCGGCGACACGGCGAGCCTGACAGGCGGTAGGCGCGGAACGGGGGACAGGAAGCGCGCGAGGCTCGCGGGGCCGGTCGGTGTACGGGGCGGGCCGCCCGGTCTTCGCCGTGGGAAGAAATCGACTCTGGGGTGTGTCATGGCGTGGAAATCGGGGACATAGGGCTATAGGCTTGCATGTGATACATGCGACGGGTGCCAGGCAGGCGTGTCGGTGCCCGCATGCGGCAACGAGCATAGAAAGGGGGCCGGCATGGCCTCGCTCAAGCGCAGGGCGCACGAAATGTCGGCAGCGATCGAGACGCAGGCGCGGAAGGAAATCGCCCTCCCCAAGTCTGCCGGACGACGGCAGGCACGCATGCTTGCCGCTTTCCTCCGTTCGGCTCTTTCTAGGGCGATCGCATCGGAAGACGTATCGCGCGAGGGCGCGGCGGGAGAAACGCTGCGGGAAGCCGAGAATTGCGGCGAGACGCGGACTGCGGTATCCGGCAGCGCCGAAGAGGTGGCGGTTCGCATGGAGGCGACGCCGGGGCCGGCACGGTCGGTCGCGAGGAGCTCCCGTTTCGTTTCCTTGGCGCGTCGTGCGCGGATGCTTCGGGCGGAAATCGAGGCCGAGGAGGCTGCTGCGGCGAAGCCTCGGCTGCGTCCGGCCGCTGTTCGTTTTTTCCGGATCATGCCTTCGTTGCAGATGGTTGGCCCCGCCAGGGTTTTCGAGGGTGGGCGGCTTGTGGCCGAAGAGCCGGTGTACTCGGTGTTTTCGAGGCCTGCGGCTGGCGAGGCCGTAACGGTTGCGAAACCGGTGCGGCCATCCGGGGACCGCAGCGTGGCGGTTTCCGGAGATGGCGGCACGGCCAATGGCGCGGTTCCTGTTTCCGGGGGTTCGCCTGCGGGTGCTTCTGTTGTGCCGTCGGTTCGTGCGGTGCCGGTATTGCCTGCGGTTCCGCCTCCTCCTCCGTTGCCGAAGGTTCCTGTCGTGCCGACGCCTCCTGCTCTTCCGAAGCGTCCGGTTGTGCCGACGGAATCCGGCACTGCGCCTGGAACCGTATCCGAGGCTGGCAATGCGGTGCGGGATGCGGCGGGGGTTTCCGCGTCGGCGGCATCCGAAGCAGGCGGAAGGTCGCAGGGCGCTGCGGTCTCCGGTGCGGACGATGGCGCGGTTCCTGTTTCCGGGACGACGACGCGCAGCGGTACGACGGGTGTTCGCGTGCAGGAGAGGGTTTTCGAGGATTCGCCTGCGGCGGGTTCTTTCGTCATGCCGACGTCCCCTGCTGCACCGGCAGCGCCGGAGACGGTATCCGAGAATGAAGACAAGGTGCAGGAATCGGTGGCGGCGTCCCGCGTTGCCGAAAGAACGGAGCCGTGTCCGGTGGCGAGGGGTTCCTATTCTGTTTCCTTGAAGCGTCGTGGGCGTGTGCTGAGGGCAGAGGTCGAGGCGGAGGAGGCTGCTGCGTCGAAGGTTCGGTTGCGTCCGGCTGCCGTTCGTTTTTTCCGGATTGTTCCTTCGTTGCGGATGGTTGGCCCTGCCAGGGTTTTCGAGGATGGGCGTCTCGTAGCCGAAGAACCTGTGTATATGGTGTTCTCGAGGCCTGCTGCGGGAGAAGCGGCGACGGTTGCGAAGCCGGGACCGATGTGGCCGGAGGCCAGGAGTTCCCGTTCTGT
>CACYEE010000070.1 GCA_902773415.1 uncultured Actinomyces sp. | reverse complement strand
CGCGGTTTTCCGGCCACGGCTTCCTCGCTCCGGTCCCGTGCGGGCAGGTTCGCGCAGACCCTCCGCGTGTCGGAAAGGGGGCCGTCCCCCAATCCGACACCGGTCCGCCTCCTTTTCGACACGCGGCTGTCTCGCCTGCGCAAGCAGCCAGGGCGGGAATCGGCATGCTGTTCCGATTCCCGCCCTGGCCGGGTTCGCACGCCCGTGCGGGACAGCCTCTGCGCGATGTCCGGGCGAATCAGGCGCTCAGCTCGAACTGGCGCACCTTCTTCAGGTCGAGGCCGTTGGGTTCGTCGGGCACGTCGTCGGCGTTGACGCGCTTGGCGAACTTGATGTACGACCACGCGGTGTAGGCCAGGACGCACGGCACGAAGACCACCGTCGCCATGATCATGACGGCGTGGGTCTGCGGCGTGGCCGAAGCCTGCGCGAGGGTCAGCGAGTACATGGCGTCGACGGAGGACTTCATGGCGTCGCCGGCAATCATGAACCAGATGGAGACGACGGCGAAGGCGATGGCGCCCGAATGGATGAAGAACGCGGGCTTGTCCGCCCCCTTGAGGGTCATGACGACCGTGGCGATCAGAAGCGCGGCGCAAATCGCAACCGGCAGGAGCGTCAGCATTCCCGAGTTGTTGTAGGGGACGCCGGAGGGATTCTTGCCGAACACGGCCCACAGCGCCCAGACCGCCGTGACGGCCGTATCGGCAATGACGAGCTTTTCGGCCAGCTCCATCGCGCGTCGGCTCATGGCCCCGGTCGTCTTGATTGCCAGGAACAGGGCGCCCTGGGCGAGGAAGATCGTCAGCGTCACAAGGCCGCCGAGGACGGTGAACGGGGTGAGCAGCGAGAAGAACTGCGACACGAAGCTTTCGCCGGGGGCGATGAAGTGGTAGTTCTGCACGAGGGCCGGATCGGTGGCCGCGCCCGTCATCTGGTCGACGGGGAAGGCCGAGCCGGACTGGAAGACGCCGTCGAGGTCGTAGTGGCCGAACGTGCCGTTCTTGAAGGCGCCGACTTCGATCTTCGTGCCCTGCACGAGATTCGCGAAGGCGACGCCCCACAGGAGGGAGAGCGCCCAGGCGGAAATCGTATGGGCGAGGTCCCATGCGCGATGCCAGCCTTCGGAGTTGACGAGCTTGCGCCATTCGATGGCGCAGATGCGCACGATGAGGCCGAAGAGGACGACGAAGAGGGCGACGTACATGCCGGAGAACATCGTTGCGTACCACTCGGGAAATGCCGCGAAGGTCGCGCCGCCGGCCGTGATGACCCACACTTCGTTGCCGTCCCAATGGGGGCCGATGGTGTTGAGCGCGGCGCGGCGTTCCTTTTCGTTTTTCGGGACGATCGGCAGAAGCATGCCCACGCCGAAATCGAAGCCCTCGAGGACGAGGTAGCCGATCCAGAGGACGGCCAGAAGCGCGAACCAGACAATCTGGATAATGGACAAATCGCTCATTGTTTCGGCTCCTCTCAGTACATGAAGGTAATCGGGGCGTCGGCCGAAGCGTCGTACTCGATCGTCTTCTTGGCGGGATCGATTCCCTCGACCGCGTAGCGGCGAAGGAGGACGATCCAGATGGCGCCGAGGAAGGTGTAGATCGCGGTGAAGCCGACGAGCGAGACGAGGACGGAAGCGCCGGTCACCGAACCGGAGACGCCATAGTCGGTCAGGAGCATGACGAGGTTCGTGCCGCCGCCGGGCGCGAGGTCGCCGCCGGCGGTCGGGTTGACGATGAAGGGCTGGCGGCCCATCTCGGTCATGATCCAGCCGAAGGTCGAGGCGAGGAAGGGCATCGGGATGAGCCAGTTCCACCACGAGCCCGAGCCTTTCGGGTTGTACGGCTTGTTTCCGCGCAGGAGCCACAGGCCGACGATTGCGGCAAGCAAGCCGAGGAAGCCCAGACCCATCATGATGCGGAAGGAGTAGTAGGCCACGTTGACGTTCGGGCGGAAGTCCTGGCTGGCGTACTGTTCGAGCATCTCCTCGCTCGGGCGCGAAGCGTCGTCGTAGGAGGCGGGGTCGGAGTACTTTGCCTGCATCCGCTCGTTGACTTCGTTGACGGTTTCGAGCCTGGCATGGAAGTCGTTGGTTGCCATGAAGGACTCGAGGCCGGGAACGGGAAGGGCGAGTTCGCCGCCGGATTCGTCGCATTCGCCCCAGCGCATGAGCGTCAGCTCGCGGCCTTCGTCGCTGTGCTGGCAGATTCCCATCATGGCCGAGAACTTCTGCGGCTGGAAACCGTTGACGTGCTGGCCCATGAAGTGGCCGGTGGCGATTGCGGCGACGGAGCCGACGATGAGCCACGTGAAGCCGAACTTCGCGGCAGGCATCCAGTAGCTTTCGGCCTCGTCGGCGCGCTTGGCCTTCACCGACTTCGCCATCCACCACATGGACAGCGAGGCGATCATCGTCGCGGCCACCATGAGAGCGGCGGAAAGGGTATGGAAGTAGGCGAGCATGGAGGTCGGGTTGAAGATGACCGAGAGGAAGGCGCTCTTGGATTCGAGCACCGCGCGTCCGGTCTCGGGGTCGACGACGGCGCCGTGGGGATCCTGCATGAAGGAATTGGCGGCGATGATCCAAAGGGCGGACGTGAAGGTGCCGATCGAAAACGCCCAGATCGACGCCAGGTGAGCCTTGGGGGAAATCCGGCCCCGTCCGAACACCCAGATGCCCACGAACGTGGACTCGAGGAAGAAGGACAGAAGGGCCTCGAACGCGAGCGGGGCTCCGAAGATGTCGCCCATGTAGCGCGCGTACTCGGACCAGTTCATGCCGAACTGGAACTCCTGAACGATGCCGGTTGCGGCACCGAGCGCGAAGTTGATAAGCAAGAGCTTGCCGAAGAACTGGGCAACCTTGTCCCAGGCCTTGGCGTTCGGCCCACCTTTGTAGGCCTTGGTCTGCATGATCGCGACCAGAAATGCCATGCCGATGGTCAGCGGCACCTGAAGGAAGTGGTATACCGTCGTGATGCCGAATTGCCACCGTGCGAGGTCGAGGGCTTCCACGTGAACACCTTTCAATCGACCCAATGGATGGAGCGCGGGCCAAACGTGCCGGTTGCGATGCGGACTGGGGGCGTGACGCGCGCAATTACCCTCACATTCTATGGGTGCGCGAGGCGAATGTTGAATCATTTTTCTCGCCTGTCCGGTCTCTGGGCATCAGGTTTTGCGACACCGAAAGGCCGTGCGTTTTCGCTGGTGCGGGGCGTGGTTTCCGGCGCGGCGGGGCAGGCGCGGAGCGTCCGCGACATGGGTGGGCGGAAATCTGGAGAAAGTCCACGTAACCGCCCTGCGGCGTGCCGTGCGGCGAAGGGGCGGGAATGTTCGCTTCCCGTGTCGACGCGAAAACGGCACGGCGTCCGCTTGCGCCGTTGCGGAAGATTTGGAGACACCTAGCTGTCTTGACGTCAAGATATACGATTCGTACGCGGTGGCGGACGTGGAAGAATATCCTTGCCGGTTCGCGATTGCGAATGAAAGCGCTGGCAGTCGACGTGGCAGGCATCCGGCGTCTGCCGGGGAATTTCAGGGGGCCTGGCGGTTTCGCCGGAGACATGCCTGCCTCCGGGCGTTGGCGCGACGTCGCCTTTGGCAGGCGGGGACCCGTGCGGCGGCCGGCGTGGGGGCGAAGGATCGCGAACGGTCAAACCGGCGGGGACGTGCCTTTTGTCTGTGAGGCCGGCAAGCGGTATGATGGGTGCGAACGAGCCGGCCGGGCGGCCGCGGGGTCGTCATGGCCACGAGGAACGTCCGGGCTCCATAGGGAAACGGTGGTGGGTAACGCCCACCCGGGGCGACCCGAGGGAAAGCGCAACAGAGAGCAGACCGCCTTCTTCGGAAGGCAAGGGTGAAACGGCGGTGTAAGAGACCACCGCGTTCCTGGCGACAGGAACGGCACGGCAAGCCCCACCGGGAGCAAGGTCAAGCAGTATGCGCTGAGGCGTCCCGCCGAGCATACGGGTAGACCGCTCGAGCCTGTCGGCAACGGCAGGCCTAGATGGATGGCCGCCGCCCGAAAGGGAACAGAACCCGGCGTACAGGCCGGCTCGTTCCCATGCCTGTCCGTGTCGCGGAAACGGAACGGGCACCAGGGCAAGCCCGGCTGGCGCAGAGACGACAAGCACCCCCGGAATCGCATCGCGGCGAAGGGAGCCGGGGCGACGCTCAACCGGGGGCGCAGCCGAAACGGGCGGGCGGCGGACTACTTCTTCGACTTCTTCTTCGCCTTGCCCTTCTTGCCCGACTTGTCCTTCTTGGACTTCTTGTCCTTCTTCGGCTTGGAAGCCTTGCCGTCCTTCGTCGCCTTGCCGGCCTCCTCGGGAACGGGCATGGCGCGGCGGGCGGCAAGCGCGGCGCCGACGATGCCGGCCGTGTTCAGGAGCTCGGCGGGAATGATCGGGGCACGGGTCGAGATATGGGGCAGGTACTGGTCCGACTTCTTCGACACGCCGCCGCCGATAATGATGACGTCGGGGTTGAACAGGCGCTCGATGTGGTTGAAGTACACCTGAAGCCGACCGGCCCAGTCCTTCATCGACAGTCCGTCGCGGTCGCGGGCCGCGTCCGAAGTCCACTGTTCGGCGTCGGGCGCCTCGCCGATATTGAGGTGGCCGAGTTCGGTGTTCGCAACGAGATGGCCGTCGGCAAT
>CACYEE010000069.1 GCA_902773415.1 uncultured Actinomyces sp. | reverse complement strand
CTCGCACCGCTCCGGCGAGACCGAGGACACCACCATCGCCCACATCGCGGTGGCCACCAACTCCGGCCAGATCAAGACGGGCGCTCCCGCCCGCTCCGAGCGTGTCGCCAAGTACAACGAGCTCCTGCGCATCGAGAAGGAACTCGGCGACGCCGCCGTCTACGCCGGTGCCTCCGCTTTCCCGCGTTTCAAGGCCTGAGTCGTTGAATCGCTGAAGCCTGGAGGTTTCGGCCGTGCCTTGGGTTTCGCCGGCGGCGGGCCCATTGGGTGTGGCCAAGGCTGACCTCGGCCGTCCCGGAAGCGATTTCGCTTCCGGGACGGCCTTGTCTTGTCTGCCCGCCCCTTCTTTTTGCGGGGCTGTCTCAGAAGGATGCCTGAAACTGGCTGGAGCGGGAATTGGCGCGTCGTTCCGATTCGCGCCCCGGATGTTTACGCAGCTCAGAGAGCCAGGTGGCACAAGAGGGACAGACTGGTGCCGTATCGGGGGACAGTCCCCTTTGCGACGCTTGCCCTGGCGAATCGAGGACCGTGTTCGGTCGCTTCGCTCCCTCAGGCAGTTTTCCCTGCTCCGGTCTCGCGCGAACAAGCTCGCGCGGACCTTCTGCTTGTCGCTGTCCCCTTTTGTCGCCTTGGCGGTGGATGCGCCCTTATGAGACTGCCCCTGTTTGCGTGCCCGGTGACTTTGCGTGCCTGGCGGCATTGTGCGTGCCGGGGACTTTTTGCGTGCCCGGGGAGCCGGTCTCGTCGGGCACGGGCTTTCTTTCCTTTGGCACAACTCGGAGAGGGGCGGCACATGTCGCAATCGGGCCTGCTGGTTGTTGCATTGTGCTCCGAGTTGTGCCGGGGCCGTGCGAGGGAAGGTCACACCGGCCGGGGCGCGCCCAGCCGTGGCGGCTTGGGTTCGCGCCGTAGAATATGCCTCATGAACAACCGCCGTCCGCCATCGCGCTCGCGCCGAGGGGATTCGTCCGCCCACAAGCGGCCCTCGTCGCGCAGCCGTGCCCGCGGAGGCGAAGGAAAGAGCGGAAAGGCCCCCATTGGCGGCACGCCGCCGATTGCGCTGATGCGTGCCCAACTGGGGGATTTTGCCTCGGTCAAGCGTTCCATCGTGTACGAGGGAATGTCCGGCTCGAAGCACGTGTCGGCACGGACGCTCGCGATTCTCGCCTCGGCGGCAATCGCTCTCGTGTTGCTTGTTCCTGCGCTCAACCGCTACCTTGACCAGCAGCGGGCCCTGCGGTCGGCGCAGGCGGAACTCGAACAGGTCCTTGACCACAACGTCGAACTTCAGGAACAGCTGACCCTCTGGACCGACGACGAATACGTCAAGGCGCAGGCGCGCGACCGGCTCGGTTATGTGGTTCCCGGCGAGACTCTCTATGTCATCACCGATTCCAGGGAAGGTTCGGCTGCGGAACGGCTTGAGGCGCGAACATCGGAGCTGCTTCGCCAACGGCGCGCAATCACGCCGTGGTACATGACGATGTGGGAGTCGCTGGAAGTCGCGGGCCGCGTGGACGAGGACGGCAAGATCGACAATCCCGACGCGGTGCCGATTGTCGAGGGGACTTCGGAGGATTCGGCCAGCGAAGGTTCTGACGCCGCCGAGCAGTGAATCGGCCAAAGGGATGCGGTCGCACAGCGGACTATCGAGACGACAAGGAGCAACATTGGACAACGTAAAGGTCGAGGCCGACCTGCTTGCGAAGGTGGCGGCGAATGCGACGCCGCTGCGCGAGGGCGACGTTGAGACGGTAGCCGTGCAGCTTGGACGCGCCCCGCGCGGTCTGGCAGGCGTCGGTGCGCGGTGCGCTTGCGGAAGGCCTGCCGTGACGGTCACGCTGCCGCGTTTGCCCGACGGCACGCCTTTCCCGACGCTGTTCTATCTGAGCCTGCCCGAACTCGTCAAGGAGGTGTCGCGCCTGGAGGCGACCGGCATCATGACGGAGATGACGCGGCGGCTTGCCGAGGACGAAGAGGCCGCGTCGGCGCATCGCGACGCCCACGAAAGCTATGTTGCCCGCCGTGGACTGCTCGGCGAGGTTCCCGAGATTTCCGGGGTTTCCGCAGGCGGTATGCCGACGCGGGTCAAGTGCCTCCATGCGCTTGTCGGGTATGCGCTTGCGGCGGGGCCCGGCGTCTGCCCGATGGGCGACGAAGCGCTGGAACGGATCGGGTGGGATTCGTCGCTTTGCCACTGCCAGTCCGCGTAGCCTGGCAGAGGGATGCAGCGTGAGCTCTTGGGGGAGTGCCGCGTGGGGATTTTGCGACCTGTAGCGGCGTTCCGGCGCGCGAATTGCACCGAATGCCGGAGCGCACAGGTCCGGGTGTCCGACGCCTGCGGTTTGCTGTTGGCCTGCCAGAGGCGCTTCGCTTGGACGTCCTGCGTTTGTTCGTCGAGTGTGCGGGCGGCTTGAACGGTCTCGGGTGGCGGCATGGGTGCGGGGGAGAGTGCGGTTGGAGGCAGGATGCTCGCCGTTTCGGGCGGAACATCGGCATTTCGGCATCGTTCATGCCGGAGCATATTCGGGCCTCGTGGCTGTTCCGCCTGGAGACGGTTTTTTGCGTCACGGAGGAAAACGGGAGATGGTTGCGTCCGGTTGTTTGGTCAATGAGGGGTTTGCCGGGCCCTCGTGCCGGTTCCGTGGTTGACGCTATTCTGCGCCATTGCCCGTTTTCTTGGTGCCCCCAGTGGGACTCGAACCCACACTTGGCCGATTTTAAGTCGGCTGCCTCTGCCAATTGGGCTATGGGGGCACGCACCATCCAACTTTAGCGCGGCCGGGAGGCAAAAGGAAACCGACGGCAACAGAGGAAAGGCACGATGCCGCCGGTCGCCTCCGCGATTCAGCTCCGAACCGCCGGCGGCTGCGGTTCGCGCGCGGCCCACAGCGCCAGTCCGTCGAGAATGTCGTGTTCGGAGGTGATTGCCGAACCGAGCCGATGGCCGGCTTCCTCCATTCGTGCGCCAACGCGGGCAACGACCTCCTGCCAGACAAGCGCACCGGCGCCGATGACGTCCGCACGGCCCGGATGCATGAAGCCAAGCTCCCGGATTGTCGCGACGGGAGAACGGAGGAACCAGTCGGTTTCCTTTTCTATCTCCTCGGGGGTCATTCTCGTTCCGTGTACGCGCGAGGAATCGTAGGCGTCAAGTCCGAGGAACCGCGCCGTGACCGAGGTGACCGTTCCGGCAAGCCCGACGAGTTCGCGCGCCTCGCCGAGAGGAACATGTTCCTCAGCTTCGTCGAGGGCGGCACGTATATCCTCGCGAGCCGCGGCAACTTCCTGTTCGGTCGGAGGATCGGAGCGCAGATGCCGTTCGCGCATCCTCACCGAGCCGATATTCATCGAGAATGCGGCCTTGACGCCGGTCGAGACATCTCCGAGGACGAGCTCGGTGGAACCGCCGCCAAGGTCGACCGCGATGGCGGGTCCGTCGACGGTTCCCGCAAGCACGGAAGCGGCACCGGCAAAGGAGGTTCGCGCCTCCTGCGCGCCGGACAGCACCTGGACCGGCACCCCGAGACGTTCGAGAATCCCGTCGAGGAACACGTCGCGGTTTTCGGCGTCCCGCGCCGCAGAGGTTGCCGCGAAGCGGATCGACTCGACCCCGTGCCTGCGGCACAGGGAAGCGTACTTGTCGGTTGCGGCGAAAGTTCGGGCGATTGCATCGGGCGCGAAGCGGCCCGTCCGGTCGACCCCCTGGCCGAGGCGAACGATCTCCATCGTTCGCACGACGTCGGAGAGCCGTCCGCCGTCCGCATCGGCAATCAGGAGACGAATCGAGTTTGTTCCGCAGTCAATTCCAGCTACGCGCATGCTTCTACCTTGCCATGATGTCGGGGAAGGAGAAAGAGGCCGGCGGTGTGGGGTGCGACGCGCGCGGACGTGCGCGGGCGAAGCGGCACGGGGAACGTCCCCCGATGCCGCCGTGCCGCCCCCAGGGGCCGACGCCTCCCGAGGATTCAGATGTCGGTTCGCGTGTATCGGAAGAAGCCTCCGACGACGAGGGCCGCCATGTATGCGAGCCAGACGCCTGCCGCGACGGGCCAGTCGAGAAGGTCCGAGTACCCGCTGAACATCAGCTGGGCGCGCGAACCGGTGTTGACGGCCGCAAGCCCGACCAGGTTCGGAAGGAACATCTGGAGGTACTTCTGGAG